>CAZTZM010000026.1:0-46256 GCA_964618005.1 uncultured Myxococcales bacterium | reverse complement strand
CGCCGCGGCGCCGGCGCCGAAGCCGGCCGCGCCCGCCGCCGCGGCTGAAGATGATCACGAGGCCGCTGTCCCCAAGCCGGCAGCACCTCCTCCGGCCGCGCACAAGCACGCCGCCAAAAAAGGCAAAGGCAAGAAGCACCGCTGAGAATGGCCGTCAGAGCAGGCGGTCGACGGTGCTGGCGATGGCGCGCGCGACGTCGGCGATGCTGCCTTGGGCATCCAGGATGACGGCGCGGGGATCAGCGGCGGCCAGCTCGCGGTAGCGGCCGGCGACGCGGGTCTGGACGGCGTCGGCGTCGTAGCGCTCCTCGACCCGGCCCGCGGCACGGCGGCGGGCCGCGGCGACCGGGACGGGGACATCGAGCAAGAGCGTGAGATCCGGGACGCGCAGGTCGCGAGCCAGGCTCGCCACCCAGTCGCGCTCGGCCTCCTGCGCCTGGTAGGCCAACGACGACAGCAGGTAGCGATCGGAGACGACATCCTGTCCACCCGCCAGGGCCGGCTCGATCTCGCGCTGCAAATGGTCCCGGCGGTCGGCGGCGAAGAGCAGCGCCATGGCCAGGCCGTCCACCGCCGCACCGTCGGCCGCGCGATGCCCGCCCAGCAGGATCTCGCGCAGCAAGCGTCCGATCGGCCCTTGGCTGGGCTCGCGGGTGGCGTGGGCGCGGCGCCCGCGCGACGCCAGATGCCGCTCCAGCAGCTCGAGCTGCGTCGTGGTCCCGGAGCCGTCGATTCCTTCCAGGACGATGAACAGGGGCGGGGACATGGCGGCAGCGCTTGAGTAAAACGCTTCCCCGATCTACACGGAGTGCGCGGTGGCGAAAAGACGAATCGCGCGCTGGACCCTGGGGGCCCTCGCGGTGCTGGTCCTGGCCGGACCGCCGGCCTGCCGGCGAACCCGCGAGCGGCTGGCGGCGCGCAGCACGGCGACCTCCGTCGCCGACAGCCGCGACGTCCGCTGCGTCGAGCGGCCCGAGGGGTGCATCTGGTGCGAAGGGCGGAGCGCGACGCCGCCGCTGGTGGATCCCGACGCCATTCCGCCGTCGCTCTGCGATCCCAAGGATCCGGGCGAGTGCGTCGACTTCTGTTCGCGGCTGACGCCCGAGTGCGCCGTTCCCTGGCGCACGGTCCCCAGCTGCCTGCTCCCTTCGGAGCAGGACTTCCGCCGCGAGCTCTACCGGCGCGACACGGCCGATCGTCCGGAGGCGGTGGTTCAGGGGCGGATCACCGACGAGGCCGGGCGGCGGGTCGACGGCGCCAAGATCCGCGTCTGGTTCCAGGGCACGGTCATCCTCGACGAGGTCTCCGGCAAGGACGGCAGCTATCACCTGCGCCTGCGCGCCGGCCCGTGGACCTACTCGGTGCGCGTCAGCCACGCCGGCGTCGCCACCGAGATCGCCGACCTCCGCATCGACCGCGCGGGGACCACGCTGCGAAACTTCCGACTGGCGCCCGAATCATCGATCCGCGGGCGCGTCGTCGGCCCGACGGGCGATCCGGTCGGCGGCGTGGCGATCCACGCCGTCCGCAGCCCGGATGACCTGGTCGACGCGGGCGAGACGCAGACGGCCGACGACGGGACGTTCGTGGTCGGCGGCCTGGACGTGAAGCGCTACTTCCTGCGGGCCTCGAAGTTCGGGTGGCTGCCGCAGATGCTCAAGTGGGGCGTCAACGCCCCGGCCACGCGCGTGAACTTCAAGCTGGTGCGCACCGGGGTGATCGAAGGGCGCGTGCTGGACGCCGACGGCGAGGGGCAGGCCGGCGCCACCGTGGTGGCGCTGCAGTCGCAGTCAGCCGCGCTGGGCAACAACACCGGCTCGCCGATCATCTGGACCGCCGACAGCGACGGAAAGTTCGCCCAGGACCGGTTCGAGCCGGGCATCTACTACCTGTGGGCGCGGCACGGCGACATGCTGGTGTTCCCGCCCGAGAAGATCGAGATGAGCGGCGCCAACCTGGACGCCGAGATCGAGCTGCGCCTCAGCCACCGCGGCGCGCGCGCACGCGGGCGCATCGTCGTGCGCGGCGGCGCGGCGCTGGATCCCGGGGCGCGCGCCGTGCTGTTCGGCGAGTCGCCGTTGGCGCTGCCGCGCAAGGCGGTCGGCGAGATCGATCACGACGGCGCATTCACCGTCGGCGCGCTCTTGCCCGGGCGCTACGAGATCTCGGTGCGGGTCGGGACGCGCGTGCTGCCGATCAACAGCGGCCCGCGCGAGGTGGAGATTCCGATCGAGCCGGGCGCGACGGTCGATCTGGGCGAAGCGATCGTGGTGCGGCCGCAGGCAGAGGAGTGAGCGGCCAGAGCCGGAGCAGGCCCGGAAGCCAGCCCGCCGTATCCGCGCGTCCGGCGAGCGTCATCGTGTGGCCGTCGGCAGTGACTCGGGCCCCACGCTTCGAGCCCGCACGAAATCTGGGCAGGCGCCCGCGAGAGCGTTTCTAGCGGCCGTCGCCTGCGGCTACCGCGCGGCGCGGACGCTACGCCCGAAACGAAGCTAACCGCCGCTTGGTCGCGCTCGCCGGACGCGCGCATACGGCGGGCCGGCGCCCCAGCCGAGCAAGCGCCCTCGACCTTCGATCAGATCAACGTGAAGTCTGAAAGGGTCTTAGTGTAAGACGCGCATCCGGCTCAGGCAGTCGGCCAGGATGTGGTGGCTCTCGTTCTCGAAAGAAGTGAACCGCACGGCCATGCCACTGACGGCGCGGCTGGCGCCGCCTTGCGTGTAGTTCATGAAGTAGTGGTTCTTCACCTCACCCGTGGCCACCACCTCGCCGCTGTTGTCCGGGATCAGGAAGCAGACCCGGACCGATGCGCCGAGGGGGAGGGGATCCGGCAGCTCGAGGAAGATCCCGCCCGCCGAGACGTTGCGGGCGATGCAGTAGGTCTCGCCGAACAGCGGCGATTCGACCCGCACGGTGAACATCTTGTCGAAACGGAGGTGCGCCCGCTGATCGCGCGCCGGCTGCTCGGCCACCACCTGGCTGTTCTCGTCGGAGAGCGAATCGAAGGAGCTCGACATGAAGCCATCGTACACTGTCGTCTAATGAAGTCAAAAAACGTACATGTAGGATAATTAGCGCACTGCGTTTTGGGGAGCTCACACCGACGGTGACAGCGTGCGGGTCGCGGTCTGCCTTCGCGGCGTCGCGCGCACGGTCGCGCTCGCGCCGATCTTGTACGGGATCTCGACGCGCCCGATTCGCGCCGCCCGTGTTCAGCGCGGCGGGGAAACGCCGATGCGATAGCTGAAACTTCAGCGCTGCTTTATGATGACGACCGGGCTCGGACCGAAGATGCTCCCCGACGAGAGGACCACCCACCGAAACGAGCTCCCGCTGCCGAGCGAGGCCGAAGGGTTGATCGTCGCCCCGGATCGCACGGTCGCCCGCCCGATGGTGACCTTCCTGCGCGGGCAAGGGCTGACGGTTCGCACCGCCGAGGACGCCGACGCGGCGTTTGAGGAAGCGCTGCTGCACCCGCCTGACATCGTCATCGTCGACGATCGGGTCGGGCCGACGGGGGGCATCGATCTGTGCGCGCGCCTGAAGGACAACGTCCGGACGCACTTCGTCCCGGTGGTCGTCTGCGCGCTGAACGATCTGCGCAGCTTCCGCGTCCGCGCGCTGGCGGTCGGGGCCGACGCCGTCTTCTCCCCCTCGACCGACGCGCAGGAGAGGCGGGCCCGGCTGTGGTCGCTGCTGCGGACGCGGGCGCTCTACCGGCGGGCCGAGCGGAATCAGCGGACACAGAAGAGCGAGATCATCGAGCGCCGCCACTGGCTGTCGCACTTCCTGCACGATCTGACCGGGCAGGTGGCGGCGCTGGCCGCCAACGTCGACTTCATGTCCAAGTTCGCGCCGCCGGCGGGCGATCCCCGCCGCCACGACTTCGACGAGAGCGTCGCCGACGCCCAGGGCGTGTTCGAGCGGCTCAAGGGGACGATGCGCACCGTGATCGACTACGACCGGTTCGAGACCGGCCAGCTGGTCCCGCGCGAAGGCCGGTTCTTCCTGGGCGAGGCTGCCGGGCCCGTCGCCGAGGAGCTGCGCCGCCACGCCGCGCTGGCCGACAAGTCGTTGTCGCTGACGCGGCCGTCGCAGGAGCGGGCGCTGTACGGCGATCGCGATCTGCTGGCGGCGGCAATGTTGAACCTGGGGATGGGGGCGCTGCGCCGGGTCCCGCCGCGCGGCACGCTGGGGATCGAGATCGGGGAGACCGACAGCGGCGTCCGATTTCGGGCCATCGCGCCCGGGACCGCGCTGCTCCCGTCGGAGCGCCTGCGCATCTTCGAGCCTTATGGCAAGCGCGCCGGCGGCGCGACGTACGGGATGGGGCTGGCGCTGGCCCACGCCGTGATCGGTCTGCACGAAGGGAAGATCTGGGCCGAGGAGGTCGACGGCGGCAAGGGGTGCGCCTTCGTGTTCGAGCTGGGGTGGCAGCGCAGCGGACCGCGGCCGAAACGCGGGGAGGGCGCCCGGAACGGCCAGCCGGTGGAGCGGCCATGATCCTCGCGCGGGCCGCGCGCCTGGGCACCAGCGTCGCGGTGCTGGTGCTGCTGGCGGCGTTCGCGGGGCAGGCCCGCGCCGGCGTCAACGTCGAGGACCTCTGCAAGGCGGTCGTCGAGGACCCCAACTACAAGATCCGCGTCCAGGCGGCGCTGGTCCTGGGCAAGGTGGCCGATCCGGCCGCCGTCCCGGCACTGGTGAAGGCGCTGTCGGATCAGAACGCCACGGTGCGGGGGATCGCGGCCGCCGCGCTGGGCCAGATCGGCGACGCCGCGGCCACGGATCCGCTGCGGGGGCTGCTCCGGCGCGAGACCGACAGCTTCGTGAAGTCCCAGGCCAACAAGGCGCTGGCCATGTTGAGCGCGGCCGGCGGGGGCACCGGCAAGCACGCCAAGATCTACCTGGCGTTCGGACCGTTCACGGGTGGCGTGAAGTCGGCCGGGCCCGAGGCCGCCAAGATCATCGCCGACGCGCTGGCGCACGAGCTGGGCAAGCTGCCCTCGGTGACGCTGACCCTGAGCCCGAACGACCAGCGCAACTTCGCCAAGACCGGACTCCTGGGGTTCTACATCGACGGCAACATCACGCGCCTCGATGACAGCGTCTCGGGCGGTGCGTCGGAGACGAACTGCGACGTGAAGGTGATGGTCGCGCGCTGGCCGAACAAGAGCATCATCAGCTGGACCAACGCGGGCGCCAGCGTCCAGTCCGGCTCGCGTCCGCGCGACAAGGACAGCGCCCGGCGGGACTGCCTGGACGCCTCGGCCGGTCAGCTCAGCGACGATTTGGGACATTTTTTCAAGGCGCAAGGCGGATAGATACAATGGAGCAGCAACGGCACATTCGGATCGGGAGGGTGTCATGACCACCAGCGAAGCAGCAGCGGCGCGGCCGGCGTACAAGCGCAAGGTCCGAAACTACCTGCTCGACGTCGGTCTGCAGCTGCGCTACACGGCGACGATCGTCGTGGTGGCGATCTTCTTGACCGCCGGCCTCGGGTTCAAGATGTATCAGGCGACGCGCGAGATCTCGCGCATCATCCTGTTCACCGGCCTGGCGGATCCAGCCACGGCCCAGGTGCTGCAGACCCAGTTCGCCGACAGCGACCGGATCGTGCTGTGGGGGATCATCGGCTTCGGGTTCGTCCTGGTCGTGTCGATCAGCGCGGTGGGCATCCTGATCACCCACAAGGTGGCCGGGCCGCTCTACAAGATCTCCAGCCTGTTCGGCCGGGTGCGCGACAACCGTATGGGCGCCGCGCCCGCGGGGCTGCGCAAGGGGGACGAGCTGCAGGATTTCTACTCGTCGTTCCGCGAGATGCACCAGGCGGTCCGCGACCGCGTGGTCGAGGATGTCCGGATCGTGGGGAACGCGGTGGCGGCGATCGAGGCCAGCGCCGAGGCGCGCTCGCCGGCGGTCCAGAGCGCGCTGGATGAGCTGCGCCAGCTGCGCAAGCGTAAGGAAGAGAGCCTGGAGACGCCGCCCGGCGGCGAGTCGCCCGGCACGCTCTGACGGACAGCCGCGTCGCCAGCTCCGGCGCGCCTGACTCTAGCTGCGGCGGGTCTGCGCGGCGCTGACCAGGCAGAGCCCGTGGAGAAACAGCCCGGGCAGGAAGCAGCAGGCGTAGCCCATGAGCGTGGTGGCCATCCAGGCCACGCCGGCGCCGGCGCGGCCCGAGTAGATGTGGCCGGCGCCCGGGATCAGCATCGACAGCATCACCGCGGTGACCGGGCTCGGCCGCGGTCGCAGGGTCATGAAGAACGAGTCGCCGCTGGAGATGGGCGGCGGCCCGAGCGAGGTCTCGCCGCCGATGCGCGCCGCGATCGGCTTGCGCCCCGGGTAGACATACTCGACCACGCCAGCCGCGTTGGTGCGGACGTTCAACGTCCCGTGCTCCACCATCCGGGCCAGGTGCTTCTCGGCGGTCCGAACGGACGTCCGACCCAGATAGGCGACATGGGCCGCCGTGACCGGGACGTCGGTTTCAAACAGCACCTTCAACACCAGCTGTTCGAACTCGTCAAAATCCATCGGCTACGTCCCTAGGGTAGCACAGGCACCCGACCGGAAGCACGCCCACTCGGCGCCTCTCGATGTCTCGACGGAACGCGCCCCGAAAGTGAGCGAGAAAGAGGTTGGGCGGCTGCCGTGGCGCCATCGCCGGCTGTAGTTAACAGAATATTTCTTATCGGACATTTCTGTTTCGCCTGTTTCGCCTGTCTGGCGCCGCTGGGCATAATCCGAGGCGCACAGAGGTATGCCCCTCGGGACCGGGACAAACGGGCGAACCCGCCGATCTCCTCGGGGCATCCGCTGCCGGGCCCCAGGGGGCACGACAGCGGTTCTGTCGTTCGCGTCGCCGCCGCACGATCGGCGAGCGGCATCAATCAGCTCGGCATCGTGACCGTCGTGTTCATGACGGTGTTCTGGCTCGGCGTGAGTACGCTCGGGCTGTGCTCCGCTGTCACCAAGACCGTGAAGTCCTTGAACGCCGTCGAGGTCTGCAGCTCGCCCTTGAGGTCGCCGCTGATCTTCAAAACGCCGACGTTCATGGCCTTGCCGTTCTCCGGCTTGACCCAGACGACATATGTCGACGTGTCCTGGAAGACGGTCGTGGGCGGGGCCAGATGCTCCACCTCGACCTTCAAGCTGGTGTTGCCATCCTTCTGGTTGGCGACCTTCACGGTTCCGGTCGCCGCCTGGACATCCTTGGACGAGTTCATCGTCCAGCTCGTCTCATGGGCGCCGAACCCCATGCTGCTGCAGCCTGAGAACGCCAGCGCCCCCGCAAGCCCCAGTCCCTGAAAAAATCGTCGAGCCCTCATGTGACACCTCCCACGTCCTAGAACCTGATGTTCCGTCGAGGCGCGGCAAGCGGAAGCACGTCGTTGGCCGCCGCGTGCCGAGGACAGCCGCGGGCCGCTGGTGATCGAATCCGCCCAGGGCTGACGCCATCAGCGGCTGGCGGCGTCAGCGGCTGGGTCGACCCGCCGTCCGCGGGACGCGTCCCCGAAGCGACCAGACCATGGTCATCGCCTCGAGGACGATCGCACCGGACATCTTCGACTTGCCGACGCGCCGGTCGATGAACTTGATCGGGACCTCGACCGCGCGAAAGCCGGCGCAGAGCGTCCGGTAGGTCATCTCGATCTGGAAGCCGTAGCCGTACGTCGACACGGCGGCGAGGTCGATCCCGCGCAGCGTGTCCGCCTTCCAGGCCTTGAAGCCGGCCGTGAGATCGCGGACGCCGACGCCCAGGACGAGCCGCGCGTACGTGCCGCCGCCCTTGCTGATGATCCGCCGCGCCAGCCCCCAGTTGTCGGTTCCGCCGCCGGCCGTGTAGCGCGAGCCGATGGCGACGTCCGCGCCTTCGTCGAGGGCTTGAAGGAGCCGGGGCACGTCCTTGGGATCATGGGAAAAATCGGCGTCCATCTGGACGATGCGCTGCCAGCCGCGCGGCGACGCCAGCGCGAACCGGAACGCGTCCAGATACGCCGCGCCCAGGCCTTGCTTGGCGGTCCGGTGGCGGACCTCGATCTGCGGATCGCGCGCCGCCATCTCGTCGGCCAGCGCCCCGGTGCCGTCGGGCGAGCCGTCGTCGACGATCAGGATGTGGGCGGCGGGCACCGCCTGGCGAACCGCCGGCACGATGTCCGGCAGCACCTCGCGCTCGTTGTACGTCGGGATAACGACCAGCGTCGGCGCGTCGCTCATTGAACTTTGCGACTTATTGCACGAAACTCGCGCGCTATGAAGTTGCTGGTGACTGGCGGCGCGGGCTTCATCGGCTCGTCGTACGTGCGGCTTGCCCGACGGAAGCGCCCCGGCTCGACGGTCGTCAACGTCGACGCGCTGACGTACGCGGGAAACCTGGAGAACCTGCGGGATCTGGAGGGCGATCCGGCCCATGTCTTCGTGCGGGCCGACATCCGCGACGGCGCCAAGATGCTGACGCTGATGCGCGAGCACGAGATCGAGGCGGTCGTGAACTTCGCCGCCGAGAGCCACGTCGACCGCAGCATCCTCTCCGCGGCGCCGTTTCTCGAGACCAACGTGGGCGGGACGCTGAGCCTGCTCGAGGCGGCCCGGGCCGCCGGGGTCCGCCGGTTCCTGCAGGTCTCGACCGACGAGGTCTACGGCTCGCTGGGACCGACGGGCGCGTTCGAAGAGACCACCCCCATCACCCCGCGCAGCCCCTACTCTGCCAGCAAGGCCTCGGCCGATCACTTCGTGATGGCGTTCCACCACACGCACGGGATGGACGTGGTGATCACCCGCTGCTCGAACAACTACGGCCCCTACCAGTTCCCCGAGAAGCTGATCCCGCTCATGATCCTGAACGCCTTCGAGGGGCGGTCGCTGCCGGTCTACGGCGACGGCGGTCAGGTGCGCGACTGGATCCACGTCGAGGACCACTGTGAGGCCGTCGACCTGGCGCTCACGCAGGGGCGCTCGGGCGAGGTCTACAACGTGGGCGCCGAGAACGAGCGTCCGAACCTGGACGTCGTGCGCGCGATCCTGCGCCACGCCGGCCGCGACGAGTCGCTGATCCGCCACGTCCCCGACCGGCCAGGGCACGATCGGCGCTACGCCATGAACGCCCGCAAGATCCGCGAGCAGCTCGGTTGGCGCCCGCGGCACGGCTTCGAACAGGGGCTGGCCGACACGGTGGCCTGGTACCGCGCGAACGGCGCCTGGTCCGACCGGGTGCGCAGCGGCGCCTACCGCGACTATTACGAGCAACAGTACGCGACCCGCCTGGCGGCCGGCGCGGGAGGGAACCGATGAGCGCGAAGCAAGACGAGCTGCGGGGCGTGGTGCTGGCGGGTGGGACCGGATCCCGCCTGTTCCCGCTGACCAAGGTGACGAACAAGCACCTGCTGCCGGTCGGGCGCGAGCCGATGATCTTCCACCCGGTGAAGAAGCTGGTGGAGGCCGGGATCCGCGAGATCCTGGTCGTCACCGGCACCGACCACATGGGCGACGTGGTCGCCCTGCTCGGCAGCGGCAAGGACTTCGGCTGTGAGTTCACCTATCGGGTGCAGGACGAGGCGGGCGGCATCGCGCAGGCGCTGGGGCTGGCCCGGCGCTTCGGTCGTGGCGGGCGCCTGGCCGTCATCCTGGGCGACAACATCTTCGAGAGCTCGATCGCCCCGTTCGCGGCCTCGTTCCGCGCGCAGGCGACGGGCGCCAAGATCTTGCTGCAGGAGGTCCACGATCCGGGCCGTTACGGCGTGGCCGTGACCGCCGGCGACAAGGTCACCCGCATCATCGAGAAGCCGAAGGATCCGCCCAGCAACCTGGCGGTGACCGGGATCTACTTCTACGACGAGAGCGTCTACGAGATCATCGAGGCGCTGGTGCCGTCGCGGCGCGGCGAGCTGGAGATCACCGACGTCAACAACGCCTTCATCGCGCGCGGGGATTTGACGTTCGACGTCCTGCCCGGCTGGTGGACCGACGCCGGGACGTTCGAGTCCCTGCGTCACGCCAGCGCGCTCGCGGAGAAGCTGCCTCAGCGTTAGGCGCGGGCCAGCTCTTCGGCGATGAACGCCCGGAGGGCGTCCTGCCAGCTGGACAGCGTGTCGAGGCCGCGGGCGCGCAGCGCGCGGTTGTCGAGGATCGATCGCCGCGGGCGCGCCGCCTTGAGCGGCAGCGAGGCGCTGGCGACACCCTGCGCCCGCTCCGCCGGAACCCCCAGGATCTGGGCGGCCAGGCGGGCGAAGTCGGCCCAGGTGGTCTCTCCCTGGGACGTGCAGTGGTAAAGACCGTAGAAGTCGGTCCGGGCCAGCGCCTCCGAGACGCGCGCCACCTCGCGCACCCAGGTCGGCGAGCCCCAGCGGTCATCGACCGCGCGGACCGTCTCGCCCGCCCGCAGCCGGCGCACGATCGTCGAGGGAAAGTTGCGGCCGCCGTGCCCGTAGAGGCAGCCGACGCGCAGGATGAAGTGGCGCGGGGCCGCGGCGGCCACCCGCGTGTCGCCCGCCACCTTGCTGCGGGCGTAGCACCCCTGCGGCGAGGTCGGATCGCGCTCGTCATACAAGCGCTCGAGCTCGCCGTCGAACACGAAGTCGGTCGAGTAGTGGACCACCTTGGCGCCGACCGCGTCGGCGGCGCGGGCCACCACCTCGGCCCCGTCGGCGTTCACCGCCTCGGCCAGCTCGGGCTCCGTCTCGGCGCGGTCGACGTCGGTGTAGGCGGCCGCGTTGAAGACGACGTCCGGTTGGGCGCGCGTGACCAGGGCGCCGATGGCCGCCGCGTCGCGGATGTCGCCACCCTCCCCGCGCGTCGCCGTCACGACCCGCCAGCCCGCGTCGGACAGCCAGGCACGGAGGGCGGTTCCCAGCGTTCCGCCCGCCCCCAGGATGACCGCGCTGCGCTCGCCGCTCGACATGGTCAGGCGCTCGGGGCCCGGCCGGCCAGCGACAGCCGGACGTCCTCTTCGTCGGCCTTCACCATCATCTCGATGAGGCCCTTAAAGGTGACCTTTGGCTTCCATCCCAGCTTCTCGCGCGTCTTGCTGGCGTCGCCGTGCAAGTGGTCGACCTCGGTCGGGCGGAAGTAGCGCGGGTCGATCTCGACGAACTTCTTCCAGTCGAGCCCGAGCACGCCGAACGCCACGTCCAGCGCCTCGCGGACCGAGTGCGACTCGCCGGTGGCGACCACGTAATCGTCGGGCTTGTCCTGCTGGAGCATCAGCCACATCGCCTCGACGTAGTCACCGGCGAAGCCCCAGTCGCGCTTGGCGTCGAGGTTGCCGAGATAGAGCTTCTTGTCGAGGCCGTGCTTGATGCGGGCGGCGGCGCGCGTGATCTTGCGGGTCACGAACGGGATGCCGCGGCGCGGGGACTCGTGGTTGAAGAGGATCCCGCAGGCGATGAACATGCCGTAGGCGGCGCGGTAGTTCTGACAGAGCTGGTGCGCGAACACCTTGGCGCACGCATACGGGCTCTGCGGCGCGAACGGCGTGGTCTCGCTCTGCGGCGGCGCGGCCGAGCCGAACATCTCGCTCGACGACGCCTGGTAGAACTTCACCGTCTTGTCGAGGCCCGACTCGCGGATGGCCTCCAGCAGGCGCAGCGTCCCCAGCGCCACCGTCGACGCCGTGTACTCGGGGACGTCGAAGCTGACGCGGACGTGGCTCTGCGCGCCCAGGTTGTAGATCTCGTCGGGCTTCAGCGTGCGCACGGCGTGGTTCAGCGCGCTGGCGTCGTCGAGATCACCGTAGATGAGGCGCAGCCGGTAGTCCGAGACGTGCGGGTCCTGATAGATGCGATCCAGCCGTTCCGTGTTGAAGCTGCTCGAGCGGCGGACCAGACCGTAGACCTCGTATCCCTTGCCCAGCAGAAGCTCCGCCAGGTACGACCCGTCTTGTCCCGTGACCCCCGTAATCAGCGCGCGTTTCATCGACTCTCGATCTCCTTTTGATGTTCTTCGTAGTAAGCGACCGTGGCGGCGATCCCCACGTCGAAAGCTGTTCGCGCCCGGAAGCCGAACCGCTCCCGGGCGCGGGTCACGTCCAACCGGCGGCGCGGCTGGCCGTTGGGCTTGCTGGTATCCCACACGAACCGCCCCTCGAAGCGGGCCGCCCGCGCGATCTTGGTCGCCAGATCGCGAATGGTGATCTCCTCGCCGCTCCCCAGGTTGACCGGCTCGCTCTCGTCGTAGCGCTCGGCCGCCAGCAGGATCCCCTCGGCCGCGTCCTCGACGTACAGGAACTCTCGGGTCGGCGAACCGTCGCCCCACAGGACGACCTCGCGCTCGCCGCGCGCGCGGCGACGAACTTGCGGATCATCGCCGGGATGACGTGCGACGACTCGAGATCGAAGTTGTCGCGCGGACCGTAGAGGTTGACCGGGAACAACACGATGCTGTTCATGCCGTACTGCTCGCGGTAACCGGCCGACTGCACCAGCATCATCTTCTTGGCGACGCCGTAGGGGGCGTTGGTCTCCTCGGGATAGCCGTTCCAGAGGTCCTCTTCCTTGAACGGGACCGGCGCGAACTTCGGGTAGGCGCAGATGGTCCCCAGCGCCACCAGCTTCGGGATGCGCGCCAGGCGGCACTCCTCGAACAGCTGCAACCCCATCATGGCGTTCTCGAACAGGAACCGCCCCGGGTTGGATCGGTTCGCGCCGATGCCGCCGACCCGCGCCGCCAGGTGGATGACCATGTCCGGGCGGGCGTCGGCCAGCAAACGGTGGGCGGCCGACCGGTCGACCAGATCGTAGTCGGCCGAGCGCGGGACGGTCACCGTGGCCCCAGCCTGGCGCAAGCGCTCGGTGACGAAGCTGCCGAGGAAACCGGCGCCGCCGGTCACGACGACGCGCCGGCCGTTCCAAAACGTGCTCATGGAGCGCGGAATCTATCTGTAACGCGCGCCGTCCGCTACTCGGGCGTGGGGCTCTGGCGCTAAGGCGGTCCGCCGGCCGCCGCGGTCGCCGGTCTCTGGCCGAGCGCGGCGCGCGCGGAGACCTTTCCGGCGGCCACCTCGGCCGCCAGCGCCGTCAACTCCGCCAGCGCGGCGCCTGGGTCGCCGGCCGGGGGCCGCACCCCGCCCGGCTTGACCGTGGCGCCGAAGGTCGTGATGACGAAGATACGGATCACCTCGGCCCGCTCGGCCGGCAGCGCGCGGCCGTAGGCCTCGATCAGGTCGCCGATGTCGCGCGGCGCGTGCCCTTCCAGCACCGCGCGGCCCCAGGCCGACAGCAGCTTGGCCTGGAAGTTCCGGAATGGCCCCAGAACGGCCGCCGGGCTGACGCCAGGCGGGATCCGATCGGTGACGAAGGGGGCGTAGATCTCCGGGGGCCCGACCTTGCGACCGACCGCCTTGGACTGCACCAGACGATAGAGCACCGTCGCCGCCACGCCCGGATCCTCCAGGAGATCGGCGGCGGCCCGCGGCGCCCCGTCGGGGCCGAGGACGTAGTGGTTCTCGCGAACGGCGGCGAACAACGCCCGCTGCGCGCTGGTCCCGGCGTCGGCCGGCAGCGCCCCGGCCGGCCCCTCGCCCATGCGCCACTCGCGCGCGATCACCTCCAGCGCCTCGGCATAGCCCTCGATCAGCGGCTTGGGAGGCGGCGTCGCCGCGCCGCCCGCGACGCGCGTGGCGGCCGCCTGCCCGAGCAACCCGGCCAGCGTCTGCGGCAGCGCGCGATCCTGATCGGGGTAGGACGGCAACGCGATGAGGGCCACGTCGGGATGCTCGTCGATGCGGCCGAACATCCCCGAGACCGCCAGCCCGTGCCCGCCGGTCCCGTCGACCGGGGCGCCGACCAGGAAGGCCGTCGGTTCGGCGGCGCTGGCGCGCACCGCCTCCGGGAAGCGCCGGCCGCCGGCGCTGGCGTCGCGCACGAACTGCTTGGCCAGGTAGTCGGTGCGCAAGACTTCGCCGGCGAACCCAACGGAAAGCTGCCGATAGAGCGGCTCCGCGCGCGGGTCGTCGGGCGCGACCACCGTGACCAGCGGCAAGCCGCTGGGGCTGCGCGCCGGCCCTTTCCCGTTCGAGTCCGCGGGCGCGTAGACCAGGAACGAGTCGGCCGGACCGAGTGATCGATCTCGGTGGCAACCGGCAGAGCCCGCGATCGCCAGCAGAGCGAACCCGGCGGCCCGCCTCGTGCCTCGCCCCTTGAACGGCGCGCGCGAACCGCGCGCGGCCACCGTCATTGCAGTCGGGCGGACCCGGTGGGGGGCTCGCAATATCGCTGAAGCAGCCGCGTGAGCGCGTCGAAGTCGACCGGCTTGTAAAGCACGGTCACGTCCTCCCGGACGCCGATCATCTGATCGTTGGCGGCCGTCATGATGACCCGCGGAATCGAGGCCAGCTTGGGCGACTTCTTGATCGCGCGCAGCAGCTCGACCCCGTTCATCTCCGGCATGAACAGATCGATCAACATCAGCGCCGGACGCTCGGCCTCCAACAACGCCAGCGCCTCGCGACCATTTCCAGCGCAGATGGCCCGATAGCCGCGCTCCTCGACCACATCGTTGATGGTCAAGGCCACATCCCGGTCGTCCTCGACAATCATGACGATGGGGCGCGATGTCGCGGCCGAGCGGGGTCCGGCAGACGACGTTTTGATTGGCATCGAGTTCACGTGAAGAGCTAGTGCTCTCTATAGATCCGACCCCGGCACGGATCAATGCTCGGACGTTACAAAAGCTGAAGCGTGACCCCGGCCTGATTCGAACAGGCGACCTACGGTTTAGGAAACCGCCGCTCTATCCACCTGAGCTACGGGGCCGTGCCCCCAAACGGGCGCGCGATTTCTAGCACGAAACCGGGCCCCCCCTCCGATCCCTGCCCGTTCCCATTCAAGTCCCGTTCCCAGGCCGACGATGCACAACCCAGGCCCAAGGAAGGTCGAAGTCGGCGCTGACCAGAATTGTGCGTGCCGGCAGAAGCCACTGTAAGATATCGAGAATCCGCGGAGACGCCCACCGCGACCGACACGCTTAGATATGCGCAAGAAGGACAAACGGTGGATCATCGCCGGCGCCCTGGCCGTCGTGACGGGGATAACGCTGCTGGCGGTGCGCCACACCCAGAAGCGTCAGGCGGCTGACACGGAAGAGGCGTCCCGGGACACGTTCCAGGGCTTCTCCTCGCGGCCGTTCAGCGCCTCCGGCCCTGCCTTTCCACCACCGCCCGAGACCCCCGAGTCGATCGCCCAGCAGGTCGCCTCGGAGATGGACCGCTGGCGAAGCGCGATCGTCAACAAGGATGCCGGCGCGGTCATTGCGCTCGATATGGCCTTCCGGCAGAACGCCGACCGGTACGTCGACGCTCTGGCGAAGAGCGCGGAGAGCGAGCCCAACGAACGCGTGCGGGCGTTCTCCACGCGTGTTCTCGGAAAGATGAAGCGCGCCGATCTGGCGCCCACCTTCCAGAAGCTCTTGGTCGACAAGAGCCCCTACGTACGCCAGAACGCCGCCTGGGCGCTGGGTGAGCTGGGTGGCGCGGCCGCGCCGGCTCTGGCCGAGCTGCGTCACGCTGCGCGCGATTCGGCGCATGACGTGCGCCTCGCGGCTCAGGATGCGCTCGGCAAGGTCGAGTAATCAGGAAGAACGGATCCCGTGGCAGACAAACCTCAACGAAAGCCCCCGCGACCCGGTCAGCCCGGCCAGGCGGGAAAGAAAACCTGGCAGCGACCGCGTATCAAGAGCGGTCGCCTGTTCGAGTCCAACAGTCTGGCCTGCGGCAAGAACGGCCCTGGGATGGACTCCTGCGAGCAGTTCCCGAAGATGTCATGAAGGCCGCCGCGAACAAGACGGGCGCCACCGGCGTCGAGACGCTGACGCTGTCGATCGGCGGCGTGGTCGGCCACCTGGAGCTGGCGGGCGCGGCGGCGGCGTTCATGGCGCAGGTGCGTGCCCGCTATGGCGCGTTCGAGCTGCCGCCGGCCACCGGGGTGGCGCGTGATTTCAGCCTGCGGCTGGAGCTGCGCGCGCTTCCCCCGCCCGGCGCCTCGTCGGCGCGGCGATTGGCCCAGACGGAGGCGCAGCCGCTGGTGGTGATCGCGTCGGGGCGTTCGCTGGCCGCCAAGCGCTGGGACTTCGAGATCCGGCTGGCCGGGCGGGCCGGCCGCGACAAACGCGTCGCTTACCGCGGCGAGGGGAAATGCGAGGCGAGCCCGTTCGCGCTCGACTGCGTGCTGCGGGTCATCTTCGCCACCTTGCTCCCGCGTGTGGGGGGGATGCTGATTCACGGCTGCGGCCTCCGCCACGCGGCGGTCGGCGTGGTGTTCCCGGGCGTCAGCGGCGCCGGCAAGACCACGCTGGCGCGCAAGGCGCCCGACGCCGACGACGTCCTCTCCGATGAGATCGTGGTGATCCGCCGGCTGGATGACGGCTGGCGGGTGTTCGGAACGCCGTTCTGGGGCGACTTCGCCCGGGGCGGGATCTCGATGCGCAGCTGGCCGCTGCGGACGGTCGCCTTCCTGACCCAGACGCGCGAGGTGGCGATGACGCCCATCACCTCGTCGGACGCGACGCTGCGGCTGCTGAGCTGCTTCCTGGCGTTCGCGACCGACCGCGCCTCCGTCGAGCGCAGCCTGGCGGTCGCGGTTTCGCTCTGCGCCGGGGTCCGTTCGGTCGAGGCCGGCCTGACGCGCGCCGCGCCGACCGCCATCGTCTTCCGCAAGCTGATCCCGCACCTCGGCCCCGAGGTCGCGCGCAAGGTGCCGCCCGCCAACGCGCGCGAGCTGATCTCCGAGTTCAAGGCTCTCTTGAACAAGCAGCGGTCGTATGCCTTTCGCCCCAAGGACAAGAAGGCGAACACCTGGCTCAAGTCCGGCGAGTCGCTGGCGGTGCAGCGCCCCGGCGTGGGCGGCCCGCTGGAGCCGGGCGACGTCCTGCTCTCCTGGATCCCGGGCGCGACCCCCGACGAGGACGCGCTGGCCTGTCACCGCCTGCCGGCGAACGGTCAGCGCGACGTCTCCGTCGAGGGCGAGGTGCTCGGCCGGGTGACGCTGGTGGCGCGCGACGGCAAGACGCGCCCCCTGCCTGGTCGGATCGGTGATCTGGCCCGCTTCATGGGGCCGATGGTCGCGTTGCCGATGCTGGAGCTGGCCGGTCGATGACGGTCAAGCGCGAGACGTTCAAGCGGGATCCTGGCGTGCCCTTCCAGAAGCTGGAAGAGGAGACGATCGTCGTCGACCCGCGCACCCGCGAGGTCCATCTGTTGAACGACACCGCGGCGCGGATCTGGGAGCTGCTCGGCTCGGCCCGGTCGATCGACGATCTGGCCGCCACGCTGGCCGACGAGTACGACGCGCCGGCCGACGAGCTGCGGGCCGGCGTCGAGGAGCTGCTGGCGGGGTTGCGCGACAAGGGGCTGCTGTCGGGCGACGGAGCGCGCTAGCGCGTGGAATCCGGTCCAGGGCCCCGCTGTCAGGACGACGCGATCGTCGCCCCGCCCGGCCAGCACACGGTCGTCAGCCAGCTGCAGAGCCTGGCGTACGCCCGGATGATCCCGCTCAACGTCTCGCTCGAGCTGACGCTGGCCTGCAACATCCGCTGCCTGCACTGCTACAACTTCGATCGCGACAGCGACGGGCCGGCCTGTGGTCCGGGTGGGACCGCGGACGCGCCGGAGCTGTCGCTGGACGAGATCCTCCGGGTGATGGGCGAGCTGCGCGAGGCGGGCTGCCTGTTCCTCTCGCTGACCGGCGGCGAGGTGCTGAGCTCGCCGCACCTGTTCCCGGTGCTCGATCGCGCCCGAGAGCTGAACCTGGCGGTCCAGCTGCTGAGCAACGGGACGTTGCTGCGCCCTGGCGTAGCGGCGCGCCTCGCCGCCTATCGCAACCTGCTGGGGATCAGCATCAGCCTCTACGGCGCGACGCCGGAGGTCCACGACGGCATCACGCAGATCAACGGCTCCTGGCGGCGCACCCTGGACGGCGCCGAGCGGGTGCGCGCGCAGGGGATCGCCGTCCGCCTGAAGCTGATCGTGATGCGCCCCAACGCCCACGAGGTCGCGGCGATGCGGGCGCTGGCCGACGCGCGCAAGTTCCCTTACCTCCTCGACCTGACCGTCACCTCCCGCCACGACGGGACCAGCGGCAGCCTGGCCATGCGGATCACCGAGGAGGATCTGGTGGCGCTGTACCGCGGCCCCCTGCGCGACCTCGTCCCCGACGGCCGCAGGACCGTCGACGAGGCGGCCTTCCCCTGCAACTGCGCGCGCGGCAACTGCGCGGTGTCGTCACGCGGCGAGGTCTTCCCCTGCGTCTCGGTCCCCTGGTCGGCGGGCAACGTCCGCCGGCAGCCGTTCGGCGAGATCTGGCGCGATTCGCCGGTTTTCCAGCAGATCCGCGGGTTGAAGATGGCCGACTACCCGGCCTGCGCCCCCTGCCCCGACAAGGCCTTCTGCTCGCGCGATCGCGGCGCGGCCTACAACGCCTCCGGCAGCTACACCGGCACCGACCCCTTCGTCTGCGCCTCCGCCAGCGTCGCCCGGTCGGTCTCCGAGGAGCGCCGGACGCCGGAGCCGCTGATCCGCCTGCCGCTGGTCGCGGCCGGCGGGCGCTGATGCCGCGCCTCCATCCCGTCGTCGAGATCAAGACCACGCTGGCCGGCGTCGAGAAGCGCTTCGATTGCCTGCGCCTGAGCGGGAACCGCGACCGCGCCGTCCTGATGTGGGTCGCGCGTGAGCCCATGCACGTGCACGGCGTCGACCTGCCGGCGGGGACGATCAGCTTCGGTCACTTCTGGACCGATCGCCCGTACAACGTCTATCACTGGATCGATCCGCAGCAGCAGACGATCGGCTTCTACTTCAACGTCAGCGACCGGACGCGGATCGCCGACGACCGGCTGGAGTGGCGCGACCTGGTGATCGACGTGCTCGCCACGCCGGCGGGCCGGCTGGAGGTCCTCGACGAGGATGAGCTGCCGCCGGTTGTCGACCCCGACGCGGCCGCTCAGATCGCGCGGGCGAAAGCGGCCATCCTGGCCGCGCCCGCGGCGTTGATGGCGGAGATCGAGACGGCGTCGCGCGCGCTGTATCCGTTGGTTTTTCCGCCGCCGCAGACGACTTAGCGACGCTCCCCCTCTCCCGCCGAGTCAGAGCTCGATCGTGGCGGGGCCAGGGAGGATGTTGGTCAGGGAGAACGACGGCAGCAGCGAGGCGGCGGCGCTCGGGGCGCCGTTGCCCACGCCGGCCGAGGCGGCGAGCGCGCCCACGACGGTCTCGGCGGCGACGCCGGCCTCGCGTAGCGACGCCAGGGATGGGGGGCGGGTGCGTTTGGCGAGGCGTTCGCCGCCGGGGGTGACCACCAGGGGGACGTGGGCGAACACCGGCGGCGTGAGGCCGAGCGCCTCGTACAAGGCCAGCTGGCGCGGCGTCGAGCGCAGGAGGTCGTCGCCGCGAACGACGCGGGTGATCCGCATGGCGGCGTCGTCGATCACCACCGCCAGCTGATAGGCGGCCACCCCGTCGGCGCGGCGAAGGACGAAGTCGTCGATCCCCTCCGGCTCGGCGCCGACCGGGCCGTGGAGGGCGTCGGTGAAGGCGATCCGATCGCCGCGGCCGTCGAAGCGGATCGCCGGCGCCCGCCCCTGCGCGGCGGCGCGCGCGCGCACGTCCGCCGGATCGTGGCCGCGGCAGGTCCCGGGATAGCGCGGCTCGCCGTCGTCGTGGGGGGCGCTGGCGGCGCGTGCGATGTCGGCGCGCGAGCAGGCGCATTCGAAGGCCCGACCCGCCGCCAGCAACCGATCGATCGCGGCGTCGTAGAGCGCGGTCCGCTGGCTCTGGCGGTACGGCGCGAACGGGCCGCCGCGATCGGGGCCCTCGTCCCAGTCGAGGCCCAGCCAGGCCAGATCCGCCAGCTGGCGGGCCTCGCTCTCGGGTTGCACGCGGGCGCGATCCAGATCCTCCATCCGCATCACGAACGCGCCGCCTGCGGCGCGCGCGTCCAGCCAGGCCAGCAGCGCGGTCCGAACGTTGCCGAGGTGCAGAAGGCCGGTCGGGCTGGGGGCGAAGCGGCCGCGCGCCGCCATCAGTAGCGAATCAGCGATTCGATCGCGCAGCCGTCCAGGCGCTCGCGCCCGCGCAGCAGCCCGAGCTCGATGACGAAGGCCGCCACGCTGACCTGACCGCCCAGCTCGCGGACCAGCTCGATCGTCGCCTGCGCGGTGCCGCCCGTGGCCAGCAGATCGTCGACGATGGCGACGCGCGCCCCGGCCACGACCGCGTCGGCGTGGATCTCCAGCGTGTCGGTGCCGTACTCCAGCGCGTAGGTGCGGCGCGCGGTCCGGTGCGGCAGCTTGCCCGGCTTGCGCACCGGCACGAAGCCGATGTCCAGCGCCGCGGCCACCGGCGCGCCGAAGATGAAGCCGCGCGACTCGACGGCGATGACCAGATCGGGCCGATGATGCGCCAGCCGCTCGGCCAGCAGCTCGACGGTCTGCCCGAACGCCAGGCCGTCGCCCATCAGCGGCGTCAGGTCGCGGAACAGGATCCCCGGCTTGGGGAAGTCGGGGATGTCGCGCACGCGGGCACGCAGCAGCGACAGCCGCGGGTCTTCGTCGCCGTTTCGAGGATGGCTCATGACGTCACGGGCTCGGCAGGTAGGTCATGGGGTCACGGGGAATTTGGCCGCGTCGGACCTCGAAGTGCAAGTGCGGTCCGGTGGCGTGGCCGCTCTGCCCGACCAGCGCGATCCGATCGCCCGCCCGGACCGGCTGCCCCTCCGACACCAGCACCACGGAATTGTGGGCGTACACGGTCAGAAGATCGCCCGTGTGCTTCACCACGACCAGGTTCCCGTAGCCGCGGATCCCGCTTCCCGCATAGGCGACGCGCCCGTCGGCGGCCGCGAACACCGGCGTGCCGGTCGGCGCCGGCAGGTCGACGCCTTCGTGCGGCCGGCCGTTCCGGACGCCGAATGGTGAGCCGATGGTGATGTGCGCCAGCGCGAGCGGCCAGCGCAACGCGGGCGGCGGCCGCGACGCGTCGATCGAGACGGGCGGCGCCGAGGTCGACGCCGCCGCCGGACCGCTCATCACGAACAGCATCATCCCCGGATGAATCTGGCCCGCGCGTTCGAGGCCGTTCAGCTCCAGGATGTCTTCGGCGGGGACGCCGGCCCGACCGGCGATGAGATCGAGCGTCTCGCCCTCGCCCACGACGTACCAGTTGCCGGGCGGGCTCTCCGGGTGCATCGGCGGGCGGCCCGCGTGACAGCCGGCAAGCGCGGCGGCCGCCAGCGCCAGACCGAGCGCGGCGGTGCGGGTGCCGCGCCAGAACCTACGCGGCCGGCGCGCCCCCACCGACACCGAACCGTCCCAGGAGGTCGACGTACCGGCAGCGCGTGTCGTACGAGGTCGTGAAGTCGTCGCCGGTTCGCCGCACCAGCGCCAGCGTCTGCTCCTCGGCAGGGCCGAGCGGGATGACCAGCCGTCCGCCCTCGGCCAGCTGATCGACCAGGAGCGGCGGCACCCGCGGCGCCCCGGCCGAGACGATGATGACGTCGTAGGGCGCGTGCGCCGGCCAGCCACCACTGCCGTCGAACGATTCGATGACCGCGTTGCGCGCGCCCAGCTCCTCCAGCACGCGCCGCGCGCGGACCGCCAGCGCCGGGACGATCTCGATCCCGTACACCTGGGCGCAGAGCTGCGCCAGCACGGCGGTCTGATAACCGGACCCGGCCCCCACCTCCAGCGCGCGATCGGTGGACCGCACCTCCGCCAGCTCGGTCGCGCGCGCGACCATGTAGGGCTGCGAGATGGTCTGGCCGAACCCGATCGCCAGCGGGCGATCTTCGTAGGCCGCCTCGACCAGGCCCGGCTCGACGAAACGATGGCGCGCGACCAGGCCCATGGCGCCCAGCACGCGCGGATCGCGGATCCCGCGGTGGGCGAGCTGCTCGATCACCATCGAGCGTCGAGCTTCGGCGAACTTCTCGTCCGGGTCATCGCCGGCCCCGTCGCCACCCGCCCCGCCCCCAGCTTCGTCCATGACGTGGTCAACTCTTAGCGCGTTCGATCGCGGCGTGCACGAAATTCCCCACCCGCCAGTCGACCAGCTCACCGATCAGGCGGGCGTGCGTGAGGTCCAGGCTCAGCGGCGTCACCGAAGCCAGACCGGCGCGCACCGCGGTCAGGTCCGAGCCCGGCAGATCGGTGGCGTTCTCTTCGGGGCCGCCAATCCAGTAGTAGGCCCGATCGCGCAGATCGCGGCGCACCTCCACCTGGTCGCGGTAGACGCGGCGGCCGAGGAACGTCACACGGTAGCCGCTCACGGGCCCCCCCGGCAGGTTCACGCTCAGCAGGGAGGCGTCGGGCAGCGCGGCCGGCCCGCGGCGAACCAACTCGGCCGCCAGCGCGGCCGCGAAGCGCGCGGCGTGCGAGAAGTCCTGCAGCCGGCGCCGCTCCAGCGACACCGCCAGCGCCGGGACGCCGCGCAGGGCGCCCTCGACCGCGCCGGCCACCGTCCCTGAATAGAAGACGTCGGAGCCGAGGTTGTAGCCGTTGTTGATGCCCGAGACGACCAGCGTCGGCCGGCGCGGCACCAGGTGCAGCAGCCCCAGGTAGACGCAGTCGACGGGGGTGCCGTCGACGGAAAAAATGCCCGCTTCCAGCTCGTCCACGCGCAGCGGGCGGTCGAGCGAGATCGAGTGCGACGCGGCGCTTCGCTCCCGGTCGGGCGCCGCCACCACCACGTCGCCCACCTCGGCCAGCGCGGCCCGCATCGCGTTGATTCCAGGCGCCGCCACGCCGTCGTCGTTGGTGAGCAGGATCAGCGGGCGTTCGGTCATCGGCGGCGGAGGGAGCCAGAACCTACGCCCCGCGCGGGGTCACGGCAAGCTTTCCGAGCCGCAGAGCCGGACCCTCCCCTGGCGCGAGAGGACGAACAGCGGCGACCGCCGGGCCAGGCGGAGCAGCGTCCCCGATGAGCTCCCCTGGATGGGCGTATCGGCGCGGAGGCGCTCGAGCGAGACCGTCCCCCCGTTGCGCTCGACAAGGCGCACCATCGCCATCTCGACCGCGGTCAAGCAGGAGCCGAGGTCGAGCGCCCGGCCGGCGACGACCTCACCGCCCACCACTTGGACCCCGGGGATCTCCCGGCAGATCGCGCCGAGCGTCCGGAACCGCGGGCGTGGCCCCGGCCGCGATCGAAACAGCGCCCGCCACAGGACGCCCGTCCGGAGGCGCGGTCTGAGCGAGACGATCTTGCGGGCGTCGGTCAGCAAAGCATTGGGGCGATCGATCAGCCAGAACCAGCCGACTCTGCGATCGATCCAGCGGAACCCGGGCAGGCTCGCCAGCAGCCGCTCGACGAACCGGGGGTCCGCCGCGACCCCGTCGGCATCCTCCAGATGGGCGGCGACTGCCCGGATCGTCGTCGCCCCCCAAGACCGCGCGGCGAGCGCCGCGAGCCGGTAGGCCTGCCGAGACATGGTGACCTGCGACGGCGGCACCACGACCCGCGTCCCGTCGAGGGAGACGACCCGAAACGGCGGGCGCCGGCCGCTCCGGACCGCCAGACGGGCCATCTCCTCGAGCCCGAGGCGCGGTCCCAGGAGGTCGTCCCGCGCTTCGTCCACGCTCTCGATCTCCGATCTGGCCTTCGCGAGGGCAACCGGCAGGCGGCTCTCGAGCCGTTCCAGCATCGCATCGAGACGCCGATCGGACACCAGGTCGCGGGCCTGCACGGTACGGCCGCCGTTGACTTCGACCGCCGCCAATAGATCGACGACCGCGCGCCCGCCGAACCGAGGCAGGCTCAGATACCGCTGGAGCGTCCACACGCCGCCCGAATCGCCCCGCTGCACGGCACGGCGGAGCGTGTTGGCCGTCCGCTGTTCGATCGTGTAACCGAGCATGACGGCGGGCTCGGGCAACCCGACGTCGAGCACCGACCGGGGAAGGCCGCCCAGACGGGTCTGGGTCCGGTCGACGACCGTCATCGCCAGCCGCCGGCAGGTCTCAGGCGGTAGGCGGGACCAGGCGGTTGCGCCGAGATCACCGTCCAGGAGATCGGGGTCGCGCCGATCCAGCACCAGGTCCCGCAGCAGCCGTGGCACGATCGGCTCACCGGCCCGGGGATAGGGGGCGGTACGACCGGGCCGGAGAGAGACGAGATGCCGCGCCATCAGAAAAAGAAGTGCGCAACCAGCCCGAACAGCGGGACGAGGATGGCGAGCGACCACAGGGTGTAGCCGAAGAAGCTCGGCATCCGGACGTGGTGCTGCTCGGCGATCGCCTTGACCATGAAGTTCGGACCGTTCCCGATGTACGTGATGGCGCCCATCAGCACGGCGCCACAGGAGACGGCCGCCAGAAGCAGCTGGCCCGAGGGATGAGCCGCCAGGGCGCCGAGGTTCTCCACCGACAGCGTGCCGTGTGCGCCGTTGGTGACCCCGACGGCCAGAGAGGCGAACGTGAGATAGGTCGGCGCGTTATCGAGCACGCTGGAGAGCGCGCCGGCGGCCCAAAAGAAATGCCACGGCTTCGTAATCCCCAGGGCCGCGCCGCGCTCCTCGAGAAAGGACAGCGCCGGGATCATGGTCAGGAAGACGCCCACGAACACCGCGGCGACCTCCACGATCGGCGCCCAGGTGAAGCGGTTGGTCTCGTGGACCTCGCGCGCCGTCGAGAAAAACGAGAGCGCCGCGCAGGCCAGCATGCCGGCCACCTGAACCCCGGCGCGCAGATAGGAGTCACCGAACAGCCGGGGCCCGTAGCTCCCCATCACGAACACGACCCCCACGATCGCCAACAGCCAGAGCAGGTTGATCCCGCCGCGCAAGCGCAGCGGCTCGTGCGGCTCGCCGGGGGCGACGGTGACGCCCGCGATCCGGCCCCGCTCGCGCTGATGGATGGCGCGGTCGATGATCGCGAACAGCGACAGCAGGACGCCGTTGACGAGCACCCACGGCCAGAAGAGGCGCAGCGTCCAGGTGAACGGCACCCCCCGCAGGAATCCCAAGAACAGGGGCGGATCGCCGAGCGGGGTCAGCAGGCCCGCGCCGTTCGAGACGATGAAGATGAAGAACACGACCACGTGGGTGGCGTAGCCCCGGCGCGCGTTGGCGCGCAGCATCGGGCGGATGAGCAGGATCGAAGCCCCCGTGGTGCCGACGACGCTCCCCAGCAGCGATCCCGCGGCCAGGAAGGCCGTGTTGACCGCCGGCGTGCCCACCAGCGAGCCGGTCAGACAGATGCCGCCCGAGATCGTGAACAGCGCGCCGAGGAGCGCGATGAACGACACGTAATCGCAGGCCGTGCGCAGCAGCAGCAAGCCGCCGGCCGCTCCGCCGGCCAAGAGGTAGAGGACGACCGGCGCGGAGACCACGGCCGCCACGATCAGCTTGTTCCGGTTTCGCTCCCAGAATCCCCCCAGAAACAGCGGCAGCGCCGCGATCAGAACCAGGTAGACGACGAAGGGCGCCACGGCCCATGGCGGTGTCGTGTGAGGCATCATCAGTGCTGCAGGAAGAGCGGGATGGTGGTGGTCTCGAGCAAGCTGCGGGTGACCGATCCCGAGAACAGCTCGCGCAGTCGCGAGCGGGTGAAGGCGCCCATCACGATCATCCCGGCCTCTATCTCGGCGGCCAGACCGGTCAGGACCTCGACGTTGGAGAGCAGCGAGACGATGTTGTGCGCCTTGGCCGGGATGTCCGCCGCGCGCAGCATCTGAACGGCGCGGTTCGCCATTTCCCAGGCAACCGCGCCGTTGTCGTCGATGGTCACGACGTGCACCTCGCGCCCTTGCGCGATGCCGCTCGCCGCGAAGCTGGCCAGGGCCCGCTTGACGGCGCCGCTGCCGTCGTAGGCGACCAGCACCGTCGAGCTCAGCTTGGCCGGCGCCGTCTCGGGGACCAGCAGCACGGGGCCTTCGGCGCGATGCAGGATGGCGTCGCGCGTCTGCGGATCCTCCCGCTCGGTCTCGAAGCGAAAGTTGGCGTCACATCCGAGGACCGTGAGGTCGTGGGCTTGCATCTCGTTCACGATGGCGTCCACCGGGCGCCCGACGATCTCGATGGGGCGCGCTGGAACGGCCGCCTCGCGGCAGCGCCGCTCGAACAGCGCCAGCCAGTCAGCCGCGTGCTTGCGGGCGTCCGCCACCAAAGCCTCGTCACGTTCGTGCTTGAAACTGGAGCCCCCGATGCTGGTGGCCGCGCCGGCGCGGATGTCGGGCTCGTCGACGACGGCGATCCCGGACAGCGTCGCCTCCAGCGGGCGGGCGAGCTCGAGGGCGGAGGTCAGGGCCGCCGCGCTGCTCGGCGAACCTTCTAGGCAAACGAGGATGTCTTTGATCATGAGGACCGCCGGAGCTCGGCTCGAAAGCCGAGCTCCGGTTTTGTCTTGGCTCCGTGTTCGGGAAGACGGCGCTCGCTACGAGCTGCTGCTCGTGGCGAGCGCGGGAACGGCGGCCTGGGCGGCCGCCACCTCGGCGCCCGGGACCTCCTCGGGCGTACGCTGGGTCATGAACTCCGGATAGCCCGGAAGACCCATCTCGGGCACGTCGAGCCCGGCGATCTCGACCGCCGCGGAGACGCGGTTCGAGCCGAGCACCTTGCCGATGACCCAAAAGGCCACGCCGCCCACCACCACGTTCCAGAGGATCCCGACGCCGGTCTCGATGAGCTGTGCGACCAGCTGCTTCGAATCCCCGTAGAACAGGCCGGTCACGCCGCGGCCGGCCACGCCCAGGTAGTCGGTCGCGCCGACGCCGTTCCATCCCTGGCCATAGCTGCCGTCCGAGAACAGCCCGACCGCGATGAGGCCCCAGGCGCCGTTCACGCCGTGGACGCTGATGGCGCCGACCGGATCGTCGATCTTCAGCTTGTCGAAGAAGAAGACGCTGACGACGACCAGCACGCCCGCCACGGCGCCGATGATGAAGGCGCCCACCGGGGTGACGAATGCGCAAGGCGAGGTGATGGCCACCAGACCGGCCAGCATGCTGTTGCACATCATGCTGGGATCGGGTTTGCCGTAGCGGATCCACATGTAGAGGATTCCGAACACGGTGGCCGACATGCCGGCGATCATGGTGTTGGTGGCCACGATTCCGATGCGGCCGTCACCGCCCGCCAGCGAGCTGCCGGCGTTGAAGCCGAACCAGCCGAAGGCCAGGATGAAGGTGCCGATCTGCACCATCGGGATGTCGTGCGGCAGGATCGGGTTGACCTTGCCGTCGGGGCCGTATTTCCCGATGCGCGGGCCGATCAACAACGCGGTGATGAAGGCGAGCGCGCCGCCTTGCAGGTGGACGACGCCCGAGCCGGCGTAGTCGACCGCGCCGTGCCCCAGGCCCAACCGATAGCCGATCTGGGCCAGCCAGCCGCCGCCCCAGACCCAGCAGCCGAAGACCGGGTAGATGAACGCCCCGACGACGATGCTGAAGATGAAGAAGCTCTTGAAGCTCCAGCGCTCGGCGCAGGCCCCGGTCACGATGGTGGCCGTGGTGTCCATGAAGACCATCATGAAGAGGAACAGGACGATGGCGCCGGCGTCATAGCCGTTGCCCGTCAGGAAGAACCCGGTCGTGCCCAGAAGGCCCCAGCCGTGGTCGCCGTTGACCGCCGAGCCGATGGTCAGCATGGAGTGGAGAGTTGGAACGCCGCCCAGCGACGCCGGCCCGCCGATCGCGGTGCCGTTGAGCCCGCCGCACATGAAAGCAAACCCGCACACAAAAAATCCCAGCATGCCGAGCCCGTACACGGCGAAGTTCATCGAGATCGTGTGTGCCGCGTTCTTGCCCCTGATGAGGCCGGTCTCGACCATCGCAAATCCGGCCTGCATGAACATGACGAGGAAGCCCGCGATCAACGTCCAGACGAAGTTGACCGAGAACAGCGCGTGCGAAGCCGCCTGCGCGGTCGCATCGACCGCCACGGCCAGATCCTTCGTCGTCGCCTTGGCGGGATCTGGCTTGATGTAGCCCGGCACCGAGTAAGCGGTGGGCGTGGTCTGAAAAGCGCCGGTCTTGTCCGGCGCGGGATCATCGGCCCTGGCGCTCGTCGCCGAGAAGCCGATGAGCGCCACGGCCAGCGCCATGGCGGCGACCCATCGTCGCTTGCGGTGAGTTCGATCGATCCTGATCATGCGTTTTTCCTCTTCTTTCTTTCGTTCGTGACCTGCCGTTGAGTGCCCCTGCGCGGTGGTTCCCACGCTTCACCAAACCTGCGGCTGGAGCTTTCGCCGCAGTCGTTGCGCCCACAGCGCGCCGACCAGCGAGCCGGCCTGCATCATCAGGAAGAACACCGCGGTGACCATCCAGAGGCGGTGCAGGCCGAAGTAGACGCCGACTGTCGCGATCGCGATGGCGGCTTGAACGGGCTTGAAGGTCTTCTTGTAGTGGTCCCACATGTCGCTGATGTATGAGCAATGACGGTGCCGCTCCGTAGGCGCTCGCCGACGGCACCCGCGATCTCGCGGGCTTGCGCGTGCCGGAACGGGCCCGGTCACATCGTGGAATCGGGCCGGAAATCAGCCCGAAACGCGCTGGCCATGGCCCCGACTCACGGGCGTCCCCGCGCTAGGCACAACGCCAAGCCGTTTTCGCAGATTGCGAAACGGCGTTCAGGGGCGCTTGTGGCGGCGGTACACGGTCGACGGGTCGACGCCCAGGATCTCGGCGGCCTTGATCTTGTTGCCGCCGACCATCTTGAGGATCCCCGCCAGATAGCGCTCCTCGAGATCGTGGAGCGTCATCGGATTTTGCAGCAGGCGCGGGATCGGGTCGGAGGTCCAGGCCGGACCGAGGGCCCGCTTCACGTCCTCGAGGCGCACGTGCGCATGCGTGGCGGTCACGACCAGGCGTTCGATCACGTTCTCGAGCTGTCGGACGTTGCCCGGCCAATCGCAGGTGGCCAGGAATTCGAGCGCCTCGGGCTCGAACCCGACCAGGATCGAACGGCTGGACTTCTCCACGCTCTGGCGCAGGAAGTGATCGACGAGGATCGCGATGTCCTCGCTTCGCTCCCGCAGCGGTGGAACCCGCACGCGCAGGACGTCCAGGCGAAAGAACAGGTCTTCCCGGAAAGCGCCGCTCTCGACCAATTGCGACAGGTCCTTGTGCGTGGCGGCGACGCAACGGACGTCGACCGTGCGGGTGGTTTCCGAGCCGACGGGCCGCACCTCGCCCGACTGCAGGACGCGCAGCAGCTTGCCCTGCAGCGGCAGCGGCAGATCGCCTATCTCGTCGAGAAAAATCGTCCCCTCCTGCGCTTCGACGAACAGGCCGCGGCGGCTGGTGGCGGCGCCGGTGAACGCGCCGCGCGCGTGCCCGAACAGCTCACTCTCCAGGAGGTGCTCGGGAAGCGCCGCGCAGTTGACCGCCACGAACGATCGGTCGGCGCGCGGCCCGCTCGTGTGGATCGCTTGCGCCACCAACTCCTTGCCGGTCCCGGTCTCGCCGGCGATCAACACCGACGAGCTGGCGTCGGCGATCTGGACGATCAGCGCGCGCAGCTGGCGCATCGCCAGGCTGTTCCCCAGCAGCTTTCGCGACGACAGGCTCGACCGCAGCGTGCGGCGCAGGAGCGCGTTCTCGCGCGACAAGGTCCGCTCGCGGCAGGCCCGCTCCACCAGGGCACGCAGCGTTTCGAGCGCGAAGGGCTTCGTCACGTAGTGGTAGGCGCCGCGCCGCATGGCCTCGACGGCCGTCTCGACCGCGCCGAAGGCCGTCATGATGATGACCGGCGTCGCGGGATCGGCTTGCTTGATTTCGGCCAGCAGATCGAGCCCGTCGCCTCCCTTCATTCGCAGATCCGTCACGACGACGTCGCTCGGGTCGCGCGTGAATTCCGACAGCGCCGAGCGGCCGTCCGGGGCGGTCCGCGTCTCGAATCCCACCTTGCGCAGGTCGTTGGCGATGGTCTCCGCCATCTCGGGGACGTCGTCCACGATCAGCGCGCTGAGCTTAGGCATCGTGATGCTCCGGATGTCGGCCGGCGGGCCAGAGCACGCTGACGGTCGTCCCTTCGCCAGGGACGCTCCGCAGATCGATCTGGCCGCCGTGGTTGCGGACGATCCCCGCGACGATCGACAGGCCGAGGCCGGTCCCCTCGCCGCGCGGCTTGGTGGTGAAGAACGGGTCGAAGATGGCGGTCAGGTTTTCGGGCGCGATGCCGCTCCCTTGGTCGACGAGCCGGATGAGGACCATGTCCTTCGGCGCACCGGTCGCCGAGAGCGAGACGCGATCTCCCGGGCGCGAGGCATCGCACGCGTTCAGCAGCAGGTTCACCAGCACCTGCTGGAGTTGATCGGGATCGGCGGTCAGCGTCGGAAGGTCCTCGCTCAGATCGACCTGTAAATGCAAACGTCGTGCCTCGATCTTCAGCCGGAGCAGCTCTCTTGTTCGGTCGACGACGGCCGCCAGCGACACCGCGCGCACCTCGAGCGGCGACCGTCGAGAGAAGTCGAGGAGCTGCCGGATTGTGGCCGAGATGTGGTCGACCTGCTTGATCACCACCCGGAGGTCGTCGGTGCCCGTGCCGCCGTTCAACGTGGGGAGAACCTGCTCGGCCCGGCCACGAACAACGGCCAGCGGCGTGCCGATCTCGTGCGCGATCTCCGTGGCCATGACGCCGACGGTGATCAATCGATCGGCCCGCACCAACTGGCTCTCGAGCTCGTGCGCCTTGGCCACCGCCTGAGCGTAACGAAGCTGGTTGCCGAGATCGGCTGCCCGCCGTTGCTGCCGCAGCAGGATGATCCCGATGACCGCCACCACCACCGCCGCCGAGATCGAAGTCGCCACGGTTCGGGCCAGCGCGACGCGCTCACGGCCCTCGATCGGCTGCATCGAGGCGATCCAGGTGACCAGCCAGCTCCCGGTCGGACGGGGGACCTTCTCAGAAACGGCCACCGCCGGGGCCGGGTCGAGACCGAGGGCGGCCGCCCGCCGAGGGTCGATCGGAACCCGGGCCTCGCTCTTTCCCGAGAGATAATCGCCGGGGATCCCGGCCCCGGCGACATCGCAGCCGCGCGCCGTTTCGCAGCCGGCCCAGACGACGCCCGACGGATCGGTCACGAACAGGCGACCGGCCGAGAGCTGAGGCCACGCCACTGCCCGCAGGAGGAGGGCGCCGTCGCTCGCGACGACGATCGCGCCGCCGCCTCGAGTCGGGACGGCATAAAGCAGAAAAGATCGCGCGCCGATCCGCACCGGCGCCCCCAACCGCTCTCGACCGTCGCGGGCCGACTCTTTCCCGAGACGCTGGACTTGTGGCAGCAGCACCATCGCGGCCCTGGGATCTTCGCTGGGATCGATCGCCTGCACCTCGAGCGCTCCGTCGTCGCCGACCAGAGCCGTGACGCGGTATTGCGCCACCACCACGGCCAAGGCGCGAAAAGCGCTCTCCCAGACCCGCCTTTCGGTCGCCACATCCAGATCGGGGTTTCGGCGCGACCGTTCGACCAGGTCGGCCAGCATGCGGACGTCTTGATGGATCGAATCGAGGCGGGACAAGGCTTCGGCCGAAGCGTGCACCTGCCGCTCCGTCTCGGCCGTGAACTCGGCGAGCAGCCGTTCCTGCTCCACCGTGGCCGACGACACGGCCAACCCGACAATCGCCGCCAGCGCGATGATGCCGAAAGCGATGCCCGTGCGAGTCCTCAACCCCCCAATCGTACAGCAGCCGGCCAGGCAGGCCCGTCGGCCTTACCTGAGTGCGGCCCGAACCGCGATAGCGGCCGGGCTCCGGCGCCTTCTCCGAGATCGACGCCCCGATCGAGCTCTGAGCTCTTGCCGCAGGGCGGCGATCGTGTCCATCTGTGATGAAGGACGTCGGAAAAACAGACCAGACTGCAATTCCGCTCTTCCGGCTGACGATTGGTAAGCTAACGTCCCACCTTCAACGTGGATATACCTCAAGGGGCGCTGAAGTGGGTGCGAGTGGCGGGGGCGCTTCTCGTGTTGTTGATGGTCGGGTGCGCGGGCTCGGGCTCGGGGGGCCGTCCCGTCAAGACCGGAGACGGCGGCGTCGACCGCGTCTCCACCGTCGATCGACCGATCGACGCTGGAGGCGGCGACGCCGCGGACGCCTCGTGCGGCACGGGGCACGCCAGCAAGGACAACGGGCTCGCCTGCGGGTGCGCCGGCGAGTGCAAGAGCGGGTTCTGCGCGGACGGCTTCTGCTGCGACAACTCCTGCACGGGAACCTGCATGACCTGCGCGCTGCCGACGTCGCTCGGCACGTGCACCAGCGTTCCGTCGGGCGTGAAGCCGGAGGACCCCAGCCAGTGTGTTGCCGACAGCGCGTCCAGTTGCGGCCGCGACGGCACCTGCGACGGGGCCGGCGCGTGCCGGAACTACGCGGCGGGGACGGTCTGCACCGCCGGGACGTGCAGCGGCGCCGCCATTGCCGGCACCTACGTCTGCGACGGTGCGGGCGCCTGCCGTCCGGGTCCGACCTATATCTGCTCGCCGTATCTCTGCAGCAGCGCGACCAACGCCTGCCTGACCAGCTGCACGACGGACAAGGACTGCGTCACCGGCAAGCCCTGCCTGGGCGGAAGCTGCGGTCCGAAGCCGAACGGCGCGACCTGCGGCGGCGACGGCGAGTGCGACTCCGGCCACTGCGCCGACGGCGTTTGCTGCAGCACCGCCTGCGGCGGCGCCTGCCAGTCGTGCGACCAGGTCAACGCGATGGGCACCTGCACGCCCACGCCAGCCGGCCAGGGGCACCCGCCGTGCGCGAAGCAGGATCCCTCGACCTGCGGGACGACCGGGGTGTGCGACGGGAAAGGCGGCTGCGTCGCCTACCCGGCCAACACGCCGTGCGGCGCCGCCGTCTGCACCAGCCAGAGCGCGGGCACCTCCGCGCGAACATGCGACGGGCTCGGGACCTGTCAGCTGCCCAACTCGTTCACGTGCGGGACCTTCGGGTGCGTGAACGGCGCCTGCAACGAGACGTGCAGCTCGAACGCGGACTGCGCGGCGGGACACGCCTGCACGATCCCGACCGGACAGAAGCAGGGGACCTGCGGCCAGAAGGTCGACGGCCAGTCGTGCGCGGCGGACACCGACTGCCTCAACGGCCACTGCGTCGACGGCGTCTGCTGCAACACCACGTGCAGCGGCGCCTGCCGCAGCTGCGCCGTGGCGGGCGCGCTGGGGACGTGCACCCTGACGGCCGCCGGCGGCGCCGATCCGCGCGGCACGTGCAAGGACCTGACGGCGGCCATGTGCGCGACCGACGGAAAGTGCGATGGCGCGGGCGCCTGCCGCACCTACCCGGCGGGCACCGTCTGCGCCAGCCAGACCTGCACCGGCAGCACGTACACCCAACCGTCGACCTGCAACACGGCCGGCAAGTGCATCCAGCCGACCGCCACCAGCTGCAGCCCGTATCAATGCAACGGCAGCGCCTGCTACACGGCCTGCAACGACGACACGCAGTGCGTGTCGCCGTTCACGTGCGGGATGGACGGGGTCGTCAGCTCGTGCGGCAAGAAGCCCAGCGGGCAATCCTGCTCGTCGGCCAGCCAGTGCCAGAGCGGCCAGTGCGCGCAGGGCGTCTGCTGCAACACGGCCTGCAACACCGCCTGCCACGCCTGCAACATCGCCGGCAGCCTCGGCGTCTGCGCCGGCATCACGGCCAGCGCCGATCCCCAGGGGCTCTGCGTGGCGCAGGCCCAGACCACCTGCGGCAACACCGGCCAGTGCCAGGCGGGCCAGTGCGCCACCTGGCCCTCGGGTACCGAGTGCAAGGCCGCCGCCTGCGCCAGCGGCACCCCGTCGACCAGCCTCACCCCCGCCTCGAAGTGCGACGGCGCCGGCCACTGCGCGTCGCAGGCCAGCCAGAGCTGCGCCGGGATCTGCGCCAGCGGCGCGTGCGGCTTCCAGGTCCAGGGCGGCACCTGCGCCGCCACCGGCCAGTGCGCCTCCGGCCTGACCTGCGTCGACGGCGTCTGCTGCAACACCGCCTGCACCAACGCCTGCGCGGCGTGCAACCTGACCGGCAAGGTCGGGACGTGCTCGCCGGTGGCGGCCGGGCCGACCTGCCGCGCGTCGGCCGGCGTGTGCGACGTCGCCGAGACCTGCAACGGGAAGTCCCTCGATTGCCCGGCCGACGGCTTCGCGGCGAAGACCACGGTCTGCCGTGCGATGAACGGCGCCTGCGACGTCGCCGAAACCTGCACGGGATCGTCAGCCGCCTGCCCAGCGGACGGCTTTGTATCGAAAGGCACAGTCTGCCGCGCGATGAACGGCGCCTGCGACGTCGCGGAGACCTGCTCCGGCTCGGCGGCCGCGTGCCCCGCGGACGGCTTCGCCGGGCCGACGACCGTCTGCCGCCCGTCGGCCGGTGTCTGCGACGTGCCCGAGAACTGCACCGGATCGGCAGCAGCGTGCCCCGCGGACGGCTTCGCCGGGCCGACGACGGTCTGCCGCCCGTCAGCGGGTGTCTGCGACGTTGAGGAGGATTGCAGTGGGTCGTCGGCGTCGTGCCCGACCGATGTTCTCGTCGCCGCCGGCGTCGGCTGCTCGCCCGCGTCATGCGACGCGATCGGATCGGTGCTCACGCTCGCCAGCAGTTGCGACGGCGCCGACGCCACCTGCCCGCCGGCCGTCACCATGGACTGCCCGACCGATATGTGCGACGCCTCGGCGCTGACCTGCCTCTAGACGAAAAGGGCCGACTGGATTTGAACCCCACCAGGTCCGACTTAGTGGGCCTCAACGATATTCAGGGCTTGGGGCCTAAGTGGCCGTCGTCGTTCCTGATTATGTACGCAATTCTAGTTCTTTTCGCGTACGCGCCGAGCACCCGATCAACCACTGTCAACCTCGATCTGAGTTCGAGCCGTGGCAAGAATTTGGCAAAAGCGCTGGGCGGATCACAGCGCCGCTAGAGCCGCTCCGCGGACTCGACGGCGAACGAGAGAGTCACGGCTGCGGAAGCGCGACCAAAGGATCGGCGGCCTTCCACTTCGAGTACCCGCGAACCATCTCTTCGCGCATCGCGTACACGGCATCTCCGAACGACGTCACTCGAAGAGAGTCGTTTCTTACCCACCCGACCACGTGGTCCCAAATCCGACCGGTGTGACCGAGCAGATCAGAGAGTATGAGCTGCGCGACGGCAGCATCGTCGTGGAGCAAGATCGTGCCTCGCGCAACGGGGTGGCCACCGAGTTCGCAATGGAAACCGTAGTCTTTGCTGCGGAACCGCCCGCCGGCAGCTTCTCTCAGTTTTTTGGGAGTGAAGAAGGACTCGCGCTCAGCTCTCGTGCTCCGCAGCCACCGCTCGCCATCTCTCTCCCTGTTTTCGAACGCCCACGCGAGGTACTCGATCTCGACGAGCTGGCGGAGAAGAGCTGAGGCTGCGTAGTGTCGACCGTCCGCGAAGAGATCAGCACTCGCGGACACAAGCTCCGAAGCTATTCGACTACGTGGCCGAACGCGTGAAGCAAATTACCCGTCTTGGCGAAGGTCTCCGACGTAAACCGCGCCAGCTTCTGTCGCGCTTCAACAAGCTTCCCGCCCGTGGCGGCCGCTCGCATACGGTCGCGATCGACGGTGGATTGATCTTGCACCTGCGCCATGCGGCTAACAATTCCGCCCTTCAGCGCCGCCGCGATCGGCCTCTATCGCCTCCGACGACGTTCACCGGAACCTCGGCCTTCAAGAGCCTCCAGTATTCGTCATGCGCCGGCTTGTCGCCAATAGCGTCTCCGGTCGCTCTCACCACGCAATGCTCAGCGCACCGACCACAACACCAACACACGGCGACCTCGGCGCAGCGGCCCTCGCGGCATGAGTCGGGCCGGGCTCTCTGCCGGATCCGTCGGTGGCGTGGCGGTTCGGATCGGGTGTTCAACGCCGCGGACTTCGGCTCCGGTCGCTCCTTCAGACAGTCCCAACACGTTGTCGCCGACCACCGCGACGTGAACGTGTCCGCCAGACGCGCCTGTCCACAGACGGTCGCGCGGATCCAATGGAGTTGACATCGCACTGAACGAGTCAATCGCCCAAAGATCAGAGCCGTCTCAGCGGGGTGCGCGGTCGGCATCTGCAAGTCGATGATGAGTGGGGGAGCGTCTCATGCCCCTTCGTCGAAAAGCTGATCGATCACCCACACGTTCCCCTCCTTCCGCCATCGCACTGCCGTCGGTGCGTCCTCCGGCCTCGCCTCGTTGCCGGGTGGTACGAAAAGGTTGCCTCGGACTCGGGACCAGTTCTGAGACTTCTCGAACGCGTCGAGGAGTTCGGAGTCGTCGCCGAAGAAGAAATCGCGGAAATTTCCATGGGGCTGGATGCCCTTCGATACGGCGGCGTAATCGAATCGGAGCTTCCGGGTGTGGCCGTCCGGGCCGCCACTCACGAAAGTGAAGGGCCTCGTCTTGGAGAACCACGCGAGCACACCGGCGGCGTCATGCGCAACGACGGCGGCGCCGAACCGAGCGTTGGCCTCATCGAGGGGCGATCGGGACGCTGAAGCCCCGGCCCCGCCATCGGGAGCCATCGACGCCGCTAGCGGGCCCGCTGGGCCCGCGGCCGAACCATCCGTCGCCCCGGGCGCCGATGCCACCGTTGGACTCCCCGGTGCCCCCGACGCTCCACTCGAACTCCCGGGCGGCGGACTCGTCGTCTGCCGATTACACGCGTCCATGGCTAGCAACCCGACCAGTGCAAGCCAGACGAGCTTCATCAATTGTTCAAGAGCGGGAAGAGCGCGGGTGGGGCCGAGGGATCTTTCGGCAGGGGTCGATCCGCCGGCCATCGGTAGCCGAGAACACGGTCTCCATCGTACGTCGCTACGCAAACCAGCGATCGAATCTTAACCCTGTGCTCCGTGAGGGTCTGGTTCCCACCTAGAAGCATGACGTCAGACCCATCCCGGCCAACGAAAAATCCCACGTGTCCCTTTCTGGGATCCGGGTCGCGCTTTAGGACGACGATACAGCCAAAAACGGGCTGCCCGATGGCCTGGCCCCAGCGGAGCCAGCCGCGCGCCAGGCCGCCCATCGAGCCGCGGATGTTGAGTTGCTTCATGCACCAATTGACGAAGGCCGAGCACCACGATTCGTCGTCGTCCTTGCCCTTCCGTGGCAGGCCGACCACCCGAAGGTACTCGATAACGCGCGGGTTTGCGTCGGGATGGCCGGCCACCCGCGAAGTGCCGTACTCCTGCAGAGCAGGCTTCATCCATGGGTAAGGACTCAAATCCACGCCCGGCAAGACGGAGAGGTTCGGATGCATTGGTAGATGCTACTTTCTTCCGCCCGAATGGCGGATATCAGGCCGTGGCAAAAAAGTGGCAAAACCGCGGGCGCCGCGTCATGCGCGCAGTCCATCCTCCGCCGAAAATAAAAAGGCCGCCCGATACTACGATCGGACGGCCCTTCAGTCGGGGCGACTGGATTTGAACCAGCGACCCCCTGTCCCCCAGACAGGTGCGCTAACCAGGCTGCGCCACGCCCCGCGACTGCAACTACAACTGCTTGTTCAGTTTTCTTCCGCGCAGATACGTATCAGATCCTGTAGGCCTTGCTTGATCTTTCGTAAGGTCTCAGGGGCGATTTCGGGCTTGGCTGGCGGGGGCACCGGGACCGGTCCCTCGTCGTGGCCCAGGTCGCGCAACCGCGTGCGCGCGCCCTCGATCGTGTAGCGCTTGTCGTACAGCAGGTGGCGGATCTGGAGCAGCAGCTCGATGTCGCGGCGCCGGTAGAGGCGCTGCTGCGAGCGGGTCTTTTGCGGTTTGACCGACTTGAACTCAGTCTCCCAGTACCGCAGCACGTAGGGCTTCACGCCGACCAGACGCGCCGCCTCGCCAATCTTGAAGAAGGGCTTGTCGGGGATCCCCGAGGTGTCCGTCGGAGCCGCGCGCCGCGCCAAAGCTGGTCGGCTCAGTCGTTGAGGACGTTCTTCAGGACCTGGCTGGGCTTGAACGTCAGCACGCGACGCGCGCTGATCGTGATCTCCTGGCCGGTCTGCGGGTTCCGCCCGGCGCGCGCGTTCTTGTCGCGCACCACGAAGTTCCCGAAGCCGGAGATCTTGATCTTCTCCCCGCGCTCCAAGGTCTCCTTGATCGTGTCGAACACGGTCTCCACGATCTCGGCGGCTTCTTTCTTCGAAAAGCCGCCCACCTTCTCGTAGACGTTCTCCACAATGTCGGCTTTCGTCATGGCCGTATGGTCATATCATCGAACCCCGAGTGCTGAAAAGCACCACCCCCGGGACCGCCCCTACTGGCGCAGGACAACCGAGGGGGCGCTCTTGAGCGCGGCCACGATGCGGGCGTGGGCCGCGTCGACCTCGGCGTCGGTGAGGGTCCGGTCGTCGGCGCGATACGTCAGCGTCCAGAGCATCCCCTTCTTGCCCGCCGGGGCGTAGCGCGGGTCGCGGTAGTCCTCCAGGACCGCCAGGTCGCGCAGCAGCGGCTCGGCCTGGGCCGTCAGCAGCGCGCGCTGGTGGTCGGCGGTGACGCCCGCGTCGATCCAGAACGACACGTCGCGCGTCGACGCCGGGAAGCGCGGCGGCGGCGCGCTGCGGACGGGCCGCCGCTCGCCGGCGATCGCGTCCAGCGCGACCTCCAGGTAGAACGCGCGCGCCTCCAGACCCAGCGTCCGCCGCACCCGGGGGTGAATCTCGCCCAGCTGCCCGATCCGCGCGCCGTCGGCGGCGGCGCGGATCTCGGCCGACACACCGGGGTGAAACAGCGGCGCCTGGCCGGGCGGCACGAACACCGGCGCCTCGACGCCCAGGGCGCGCAGCAGCTCGCGCGCCACCAGCTTGGCGTCGAAGAAGTCGACCGCCTCGTCGGGCTTCAGCCACCCGGCCCGGCGACCGACCAGGATGGCGGCGGCGACCGTCGACTCGGCCGGGGCCTCCTTGGCGTCGGCGGCGCGGCGGACGATCGGGCCGACCTCGAACAACGCGACGTCGGGGACGCTGCGCGCCAGGTTGCGGCGGGCGGCATCGATCAAGCCCGGCAACAGCGACGTGCGCATCACCTCGTAGTCGGCCGAGATGGGGTTCTTGAGCGCAATGCCGTCGTCCAGCGGCGCGCCCAGGGCCGCCAGCCAGCCGCGCGGCACGAAGCCCCAGCTGACGATCTCGGCCAGGCCGCTGGACGCCAGTGCGTCGCGGGCGCGGTCGGCCAGCGCCTCCGGGCTGGGGGCCGGGGCGCCGCTGCCGTGGGGCAGCCGGGCCGGCGCGCGGTCATAGCCGACCAGGCGCATGACCTCCTCGACCAGGTCCTCTTCGATCGCCACGTCCGGGCGGAACGTCGGCACGGTGGCGGCGATCTGATCGGTCCCCTCGGGGACGCTCGTGATGCCGATCGACGCCAGCTTCTCGGCCGCGGTCGCCAGCGGGATCTCGAAGCCGGCCAGCCGCGACAGCCCGCCCGCCGACAGCGTCACGCGCCGCGGGTGCTGCTGGTTCGGGTAGCGGTCGATCCCCTCGCCCGTCACCGCCCCACGGCCCAGGCGCGCCAGCATCGCGGCGGCGCGCTTGCCGGCGTGCGGGATCCCGGCCGGGTCGACGCCGCGCTCGAAGCGGTGCGACGCCTCGCTGTGCAGGCCCAGGCGCTTCGACGTGCGCCGGATGGCGCGCGGATCGAACACGGCGGCCTCCAGCAGCACGGCGGTGGTCGTCGCCGAGACCTCGCTGTCGGCGCCGCCCATCACGCCGGCCAGCGCGATGGCGTGGTGTCCGTCGGCGATGACGACGTCCGATTCCTGCAGCGCGCGCTCGACGCCATCCAGCGTCTTCATCTTCTCGCCGCGGTTGGCGCGCCGGACCTGGACCACGTCGCGCAGCTTGTCGAGGTCGAAGGCGTGCAGCGGATGCCCGGTCTCCAGCATCACGTAGTTGGTGACGTCGACCAGGTTCGAGATGGCGCGGACGCCGCAGGCGGCCAGGCGCACGCGCATGGCCAGCGGGCTGGGCCCGATCTTGAGGCCGGTGATGATGCGCGCGGCGTAGCGCGGGCAGGCGGCCGGGTCGCGGATCTCGACGTCGATCCCCCGCCCCTGCGGCAGCGGGATCTGCGTGACCTCGTCGACGGCCGGCAGGCGCCAGCGGGTCTCGAACAGCGCCGCCACCTCGCGCGCGATCCCGGCGTGCGAGAGCGCGTCCGGACGGTTGGGGGTGACGTTCACCTCCAGGACCTCGTCGAGCAGACCGGCGTGGCGCGCCAGCTCGACGCCGACCGGCGTCTCAGGCGACAGAACCAAGATTCCGTCACCTTCTTCGCCGACGCCCAGCTCGACCTCGCTGCAGATCATGCCGGGCGACATCACGCCGCGGATCTCGCGGCGATCCAGCGTGCGCCCGCCCGGCAGCGTCGCGCCCGGCTGCGCCCAGGCGACCTTGCCGCCCGACGCCGGAACGTTCGACGCGCCGCACACGACCTCTTCCTCGGCGCCGCCTGCCACCAGGCGCACGATCGACAGCGAGTCGGCCGAGGGGTGCGGGCGCTTGCCGCGCACCTCGGCGACGACCACGCCGGTCAGATCGCGGCCGCGGCGGTCGATCGACTCGACCTCCAGGCCGGCCAGCGACAGCTTCTCGGCCACGCTGTCGGCGGTGACGCCGGGCTTGAGCTCGCAGAGCTCACGCAACCAATTGAAGGAGATCTTCACGCTCGGCCCCTAGCTCATCGGAATTGCGCCAGAAAGCGCACGTCATGCTCGTAGAACGAGCGCAGGTCGTCGACGCCGTACTTCAGCATCGCCATGCGCGAGAGGCCCACGCCGAACGCGAACCCCGACACCGCCTGGGGGTCGTAACCGACCGCGCGGAAGACGTTGGGGTGGACCATGCCGGCGCCGCCGATCTCGATCCAGCCCGAGCCCTTGCAGAGGCGGCAGGTGCGCGCGCCAACCTTGCGCCCGCCCTCGCACAGGTAACAGTCGGCGTCGACCTCGGCCGAAGGCTCCGTGAACGGGAAGTAGCTCGGCCGCAGGCGCAGACCCAGGCCGGGCCCAAAGAACCGATGAATGAAGTGCAGCAGCGTCCCCTTGAGCTCGGCGAACGAGACGCCGCGGTCGACCAGCAGCCCCTCCATCTGCGGGAACATCGGGGTGTGGGTGGCGTCGTCGTCGCGGCGGAAGACGTTGCCGGGGGCGATGATTCGAACCGGCGGCGGGCCGGCCAGCATGGTCCGCACCTGCACCGGTGACGTGTGCGAGCGCAGGATCCGGCCGCCCTCCACGAAGAACGTGTCCTGCATGTCACGCGCGGGGTGGTCGTGCGGCGTGTTGAGCGCGTCGAAGTTGTTCCACTCCGTCTCGATCCAGGGGCCGGTGCGGACCTCGAACCCGAGCCCCAGGAAGATCTCTTCGATCTCGCGCCGCACCAGCGTCAGCGGGTGCAGCGTCCCCAGCGCGCGACCGCGCGCGGGCAGCGTCACGTCGACGACGCGTGCCAGGTCGGCCGACAGCTCGGCCTCGTCCAGGGCGGCGAGGCGCGCCGAGACAGCCCCTTCGATCCCCGACTTGGCGCGGTTGGCGGCCTCGCCGACGGCCGGGCGCGCGTCGGCCGGCAACTTCCCGAGCGCCTTCATCAGCTCGGAGACCTTGCCCTTCTTGCCCAGGTAGCGGGCCTGGGCCAGGCGGATCTCCTGCTCCGTGGCGAGCGCGCCGATCTCGGCAGCGAACTCCCCCGCCAGCCGGTCGAGATCGGCGATCAGGCCGGCCGCGACCGGGGTCGTTTCGCTGGACGTCTTGTCGCTGGACACGGCCTCGAGCCCGTCCCGCGTCTTGGGGCGCGCGCGGCTAGGCCGCGGCCCGCGCCGTCTCGACGACCTTCTTGAAGGCGGCCGGATCGCTGATCGCGAGATCCGAGAGGATCTTGCGGTCGATGGCGATGTTGGCCTTGTCGAGCGCCGCGATCAGCTTCGAGTACGACACGCCCAGATCACGGGCGGCGGCGTTGATGCGCACGATCCACAGACCGCGGAAATCCGGCTTGCGCTTGCGGCGGTGAAACAGCGCGTACCGCCACTTGCGATGAACCGCCTCGACTGCGGCCTTCCAGAGCTTCGAGCGTCCGCCGCGGAAGCCCTTGGCGGCCTTCCGGATCTTGTTGCGGCGATGACGGGACTTGTAACCACCTTTAGCGCGGGGCATGGCTTCCGTTCCTTAATTACGCATACGGGAGCATCGCTTTGATCTGATGCTCCTGGGTTTTGCTGACGTAGCCACCGCGGCGGAGCTTGCGCTTCGCGCTCGAGGACTTCGCACCGAGGTTGTGGCGCAGATAAGCTTTCTTCCGCTTCACCCGGCCGGTGGCCGTGAGCTTGAAGCGCTTCTTCGCGCTGCTGTTCGACTTCATCTTGATCTTGGGCATGACGGAGCGCGGAAGTATATCGATCTCGAGCGCGTGGGCAAGATCTACGTGCGGTCGTTCGCGTCGCGGGAGGTTCGGAACCCGTCCGTGGGTTCTGAGCTGGATCAAAACCCTGGGGTCCACCCGGCGAACAGGCTGGCCACCAGCTGACTTTGGTCGGTCCCGGAGACCGGCGCCTCGGCCAGAAAGGCCAGCCAGGCGCCGTTGCGCAACGCGCCGCGCAGCCCCACCCGGGGGGCGACCGTGATCAGCTCGGCCGCGGGGGCAACCTTCGCCCGCACGGCTCCCCCGGCGAACAGGGCCAGCCGCTGCCGGGGTGAGAACCAGACCTCGGCCAGCGCCGCGGGTTCCAGGCGGCCATGGCGCTGCCCGGCCGTCTGGTCCACCGGTCCGACCAGGGAGACGCCGCCGTCCAGCAGCCAGCGCGGGCCGAGCCGCCGCCGGGCGCTGGCGCCCAGCTCGAGCCCGGTCTCGAAGCCGCTCTGCCGGGCGGTGTCGATCGGCAGCAGCGCCCGGGCGTAGACCGCCAGCGCCGACCGCTCGGTGGCCGCCAGCGCGCGGTGATAGCCGAGCGTGATCGGTCCGAACGAGGCGCCCGTCCCGACCAGCCCGGCGTTGCTGTCATAGCGATAGGTCGCGACGTCGACCGCCAGCGAGAGCCAGCTCCGGGGCGTGATCCGCCACCGGCCGCGCGCGGTGGCGCTGCCCACCAGATCGCCGGCGAAGTCGGGCGCGCCGCTGTGATAAGCCAGCTCGCCGCGCAGGCGCAGCGACATGTCCGTGCCGGCGCAGGCCTCGGGGATCGCGCCGAAGTCGGCGGGCTGCTCGGCCTGCGTTCCGCCTGCCAGCGGCCCGGCGGCGGCGTCCAGCGGATCGGGGCAACCACCCGCCGCGCGCGCCGGCACCGTACCCGCCGCGATCGCCAGCAGACAGCCGAGCCCCACCGCGCGCGCCGGGCGCATCACGGCAGGCCGGGCGCCGTCCATCCGCCCCCGTCCAGATCGAGGAGAAAGGGGTTGGTGAACGCCGTCGGCCAGACGCCGGGCGCGATCGCCTGCAGGTGAAAGCGCGGATCGTCGACGGCCGGGCGTCCGACCAGGTCGCTGTCCGGCAGATCGGGCAGGCCGTCACCGTCGGTGTCGGGGGGCGTGTCCTGCGGCATCCCGGCCTCGACGACGATCCAGGCGTCCCCCTTGGCGGGCAGGATCCCCGACAGCAAGATCGGATCGGGGTTGAAATGGTTCGGCTGCGTGCCGAAGGGATCGCCGGTGATCACCGAGGAGATCGGCTTCTGCACCATCAGCTTGCCGTTGACGAACACCCGCAGCTCCTGCACCGGGATCCAGGGCGCCGCGGTGACCGACACGTCGAGCAGCGCCGACGGCGTCACGGTGATAGCCGTCAGCCCCGGCCGCGAGACGTTCCCCGCGCCGTCGTTGATCGTCACGTCGAGGATGGGCCCGTTCGTCCCCTCGACGTGGCCGGCGCGCACGTCGGCGTCGAACCCGTCCACGTCGAGCGCCTGCTTGTCGTGGTTCCCCCACACCAGGTTGCGCGGGTAGCCGATCCGCTCGACCGACAGCGTGTGCGAGTCGCTGTTGGCCGTCCCTGCGCGCAGGAAGCCCTGGTTCAGCAGCGAGAACCACAGCGCGCGGTAGCGCAGCCAGTCGCCGCGCGACGCGCCGGTCATCACCTCCTCGACGTCCCAGTCGATGTTGCGGTGGTGCCCCGGCCCACCGGGCGCCGTGGCCAGGGCGTTCGCACCGAACGTGTAGCCCTCCGCCGGCGCCTGCGGAATCGGCTTGGTCGGGTCATAGCCGATCGCCTGCGGGTAGCCCTGGTCGCGGCCCAGCTTGGCGAGCAGATACGGGTGGTTCATCTGCCGCACGCCGCCGCTGGGGTCGACGAACACCTGGTCCATGTCGTCCATCACCTGGCCCGGCTCGCGCAGCTCGGGCCAGGGGTCGCCGTTGCGCGTATCGAGCAGATCCGGCACCAGCGGCCAGAAATTGAAGTGCCCCAGCGTCCGCGGGAACGTGTCCCCGGGGACGTAGTACCAGAGGATGTTGGGCGTCTGCTCGACGCCGGGAATGATGGCCAGCCCGCCGGTCGCGCGCAGGCCAGCAAGTGTGTTGGCGTAGCTGGTGACGACGTTGTGATCGGTCGCGACGATCACATCGACGCCCGTGGCCAGGAAGCTCACCACCCGATCCAGATCGGGGATCGCCGAGTCGAAGCTGGCGCCGCCGTGGACGTGGAAGTCGCCCGAGAGGACGCCGTCCGGCACCAGCGAGCCGGCCAGCGATTCGACCACCAGCGACACTGTCGCCGAGGCGCCGGGCTGCAGGTCGACCTGCGCCCGGTCGATGCTCGCGAACGGGCCACGCGTGGCGTACACGTAGTACTGCCCCGGCGGGACGGCCAGATTGAACTGCCCGTTGGTGGTCAGCGCGCGGTTGCAAGCCGGCGAGCCGCCGTCCGGGGGACCGAGCATCGGCGCGCAGCCCGGGAACAGGCTGTAGAGGCTGGGCGTGGGGGCGCCGCTCTGCGCCGGGTCGTCGACGGGGATCAGCACCAGCTCGGCGTAGGTGGCCTGGATGCCCGGCGACGACTCGACGTTCACGGTCAGCTGGGCCGAGGCCGTGATCGACACGTCGCCGATCGCGTACGGCCCGCCGCCGGCGTCGGCGACGACGAACGCGCTGGACGGCGCGGCCGGCAGCCCGAAGGCGTAAGGCTGAACGCGGTAGCTGCGGCCGGGCGGCAGCGCGACCTGGAACGTGCCGTCGCTGGCGGGGACGACCTCGTTCCAGGGCGTGGTGCGCGCCGGATCGTCGACGTTCGTGCCGGGCGCCGGCTCGTAGAACAGCAGCGACGCGGCGCGGCCCGACTGGCCGTCGACCGGAAGGCCGTTGGCGACCACCCGGCCGGTGACGGTGACGGCGGGCGCGTCGCCGTGGACCTGCGCGCGCACGTGCAGCGCCTCGGCGACGGCGGGCGCCAGCCCCGGCCCCGGCTCGGCCAGGATGAAACGCTCGAAGTGGAACCCGTCGCCCGGCTGCGTGACCCCCAGCGGCACGCCGGAGGCCGACAGCGTCGTGCTGTTGAACCCGGCGGCCACCGCGCGATCACAGGACACGACCGCGTACGAGGTGTCGGGTGCCGACTGCGAGCGCGCGGCGAGGAACGGCCACTGCCGCCAGGCCTGGTCGATCTCGGTCAGATCCAGGTTCGGCTCGCTGAACCCCAGCCCCTGCCCGGGTACGAACGGCGCCAGGCCGTTGTCGCCCCAGAAGAAGCCGTCGGTCAGGTAGAGCGTGTTGGGGGCGTCGGCGCCGTTGTAGAGATCGCTGCGGACGCGCACGCCGGGCTCGCAGGGGCGGAGCTCGTACCGGGTGACGACCGTGACGCGCGCGTCGCCGACCAGGTGGCCGCGGAAGACCACTGCCACGTACGCGCCGGGCGTCGACGGCGCCAGCTGCGGATCCAGGATCGCCGCGCTCTCGTACTGAACGGCGTCGCGCGGCAGCAGGCCGGCCGCGTGGTAGATGCCGTTGGTCTGGTCGCCGGAGCCCTGGACCAGCGGCGCGAGATCCAGGATCGAGCCACCGCTGGGCGCCAGGTGGTGCGGGTGATTGGGCGCGTCGATCACGACCCGGATCAAATCGTTCTCGAGCAGGTAGTCGCCCTGCCCGGCCAACGACTTGGGACCTGGGGCCCGCTCTGCATCGGTCCCGATCACCTCGACCTGCAACGCCGGCGACGCGGAGCAGGTCGGCGCGTACTGCAGCGACGCGCAGGCAGCCGGCGGCAGACACTGCCCGTCGTCGCCGCCCACGCAGCCGTCGCGGTGGCAACCGAGGGCCGTCGCGGCGAGGGCGAGCGCCAGCGCGCCGAACCCGACGGCCGTGGCGGGGGTGCGCGGGCGCCTCATCGCGCCCGCATCTTACTCCGGTGAATCAGGCCTTGGCTGCGGCGGCGGCCGGGGCCG
>CAZTZM010000025.1:0-10586 GCA_964618005.1 uncultured Myxococcales bacterium | reverse complement strand
GATCGCGCCCTGGATCGGGCGCGACGTTGTGGCAGAACACGCAGTTGTCGTTCCAGCGCGTGACGTGGCGGTAGAAGCCGCCGGCGTCCGAGCGATCGGCGAACAGAAACGCGCCGGTCATCGGGAACCAGCGCCGTTCCTCGACGCTCCAGGCGACCGGCAGCCGCCAGTAGCTGTCGCCGGCGCGGGTCAGGTACTGCTGGTAGCGGCGGGATCCGACCGTGCGGACGACGGCGTCGGTGCGGGGCGGCAGGCCGGCCTGGGTGAACGTCATCTGGTAGCCACCGTCGGGCGCGCGATCCATCCGCGCGCTGACGCCGTTCGCCCGCAGCGTCGCGCCCGAGAAGTCGCCGCGGACGCTCTCGGGCGTCGCTTCGGCGGTCATCGTCCGGTGGAACGTCCGCTTCCAGCTGGCGTGGTTGCCCGCGTGGCACGACTGGCAGGCGGCCGACCCGACGTACGCGGTCCGGTGCAGATCCCGGGCGCGGGCCAGCTCGCGTCTGAGCGCCCGCTGTTTGGCCCACCCGCCGATCGCGATCACGGCCAGCACCGCCAGGCTCAGCCGTGCAAATGCCGAACGGCGCTGCCACACCCGCGCATCGTATCGCAGGGGCTGGAAAGCAAGCGACGGCTGATGGGCAAAGACGCGCCGCCATCGCCACATTGCGCACCACCATGCGCGCCGATCCCCGGCCGATCCCCGGGCGCTGCTTCGACCTGACGCTGGCCGCGATGCTGGCGGGCGCCTGCTCGCAGGGCCGCATCACCTCGCCCCCCGTCCCGGGCGAGTCGGGCGCCCCGCCGGTGACGATGGCCGCCACGCCGGTCCCGGCCCCCGGCTCCGGCGGCGGCGAGCCGACCGAGGCGGTCCCGGCCGTCCTGTTCAAGAACGTCCACATCTTCGACGGCACGTCCGAGCGGCTGTCGGCGGCCAGCAACGTGCTGGTGAAGGGGAAGCGGATCGCGCGCATCTCGGCGCAAGCGATCGACGCCGGCAAGGACGCCACGGTGATCGACGGCGGCGGCCGGACGCTGATGCCGGGGCTGATCGACGCCCACTGGCACGCGATGGTGGCCGACGTCCCGGTGGCGCTGGCGATGACGGCCGACTACGGTTACCTGATCTTGCGCGCGGGCCAGCAGGCGCGCGCGACGCTGCTGCGCGGGTTCACCAGCGTCCGCGACATGGGCGGCCCCACCTTCGGGCTCAAGCGCGCCATCGACGAGGGGGTGATCGAGGGCCCGCGGATCTGGCCGTCGGGGGCGATGATCTCGCAGAGCGGCGGCCATGGGGACTTCCGCCTGCGCTCGGACGTGCCGCGGCCACCGAACGCGCCCTTCACGCACGTCGAGGCCATCAACTTCGCCCTCATCGCCGACGGCGTCGATCAGGTGCTGCAGCGGACGCGCGAGCAGCTGATGCTGGGCGCGTCGCAGATCAAGCTGGCGGCCGGCGGCGGCGTCGCGTCCGAGCACGATCCGCTGGACGTGTCGCAGTACACGGAGCCGGAGCTCCACGCGGCCGTCGAGGCGGCGGCCAACTGGGGCACCTACGTGACCGTGCACGCCTACACGCCGCGCGCGATCCAGACCGCCATCCACGCCGGCGTCCGCTGCATCGAGCACGGCCAGCTGATGGACGACGCGACGGCCCGGCTGATGGCCGAGAAGAAGATCTGGCTCAGCACGCAGCCGTTCCTGCAGGACGAGGACATGACGCCGTTGCCGCCCGGCTCGGAGAGCGCCGCCAAGCAACTCGAGATGATCCGCGGCACCGACACCGCGTATCAGCTGGCCAAGAAGCACAAGCTGAAGACGGCGTTCGGGACCGACACGCTGTTCAGCGCCAAGCTGGCGGCGCGCCAGGGGGCGCAGCTGGCCAAGCTGACCCGCTGGTACACGGCCGCCGAGGCGCTGCGGATGGCGACCAGCACCAACGCGGAGCTGCTGGACCTGGCGGGCCCGCGAACCCCCTATCCCGGAAAGCTGGGCGTCATCGACGAAGGCGCGCTGGCCGACATCCTGCTGGTCGACGGCGATCCGACCGCCGACCTGGGCCTGGTGGCCGACCCCGGGCGCAACTTCGTCGTCATCATGAAGGACGGCAAGATCTACAAGAACACGCTGGCGCGCTGAGCGCGCGCCGCTCCGGTCACATGCGCTTGGTGGCGAGCGCGAGGCCGGTCTTGGCGCTGGGGTTCTTGGGATCGAGCTTCAGCGCGTCGCTGTAGGCCTTGGCCGCCTCTTTGTAGTGGCTGAGGCGGAAGTGCGCGTCGCCGAGCAGCACGCGGGCGTCGACGCCGCCGCCGTGGTCGGCCGCGGCCTCGGCGGCCTTCACCGCCTCGGCGTAGTTCTTCTCCTGGAAGGCGATCGCCGCCAGGCCGGCCAGCGCGCGGCCGCGATCGTGCCGCGACTTGAGCGCCTTCTGGAACGAAGCCCGCGCCTCCGCGAACCGCTCGGCGTGCAGCAGGCGCTGCCCCTCCTCCAGGAGGCGCCGCCCGTCGGCCGACGAGCCGCCGTGCGCGGACGACTTCTTGGCCTCGCCCTCGTCGTGCGCGCCGTCGTCCTTCCCGTCCCCCGCTTCGTCGGCTCCGTCGGCCGCCTGGGCCTCGGCCGCGGCCTTGGCCGCCGCCGCGTCGGCCGCGGCCTTGGTCGCTGCCGCCTCCGCCGCCGCTTGCGCCGTCGCCTTGGCCGCCGCTTCAGCGGCCACCGCGCGGGCCGCTGCCGCCGACGCCTCCTGCTTGGCGCGCGCTTCGGCCGCGATCGCCGCCACCTGGCGCACATGCCGCGCGTGGACGGAGCTCACGACCAGATAGCCGACGAAGGCCACCAGCAGGCCGCCCGCGCCGAAGATCAACGGCGTGCGCTTGCCGGCGCGCATGCGCTCGAAGAGGCCGCTGGCCTGCGCCGCGCCGCCGCGCAACGCGCGCAGCACGCCCACCTGCGGGACCTTCTCTGACTCGATCGCCGGCGCGTAGCCGAACCCCGGGAACAGCGAGGTGGCCAGCGTGGTCAGCTCGCGGCCCAGCTCGTCCATCGAGCGCGGACGATCGTCCGGCTCCTTGGCCATCGCCCGCATGATGATCGCCTCCAGCTCGGCCGGGACGTCGTCACGGACGCCCGCCAGCGAGGCCGGCATGGTGGTCGCCTTCTTGTGGAGGATCTCCATGAAGTTCGACCCCTCGTAGGGGGCCTTCCCGGAGAGCATCTCGTACAGCAGGCCGCCCACCGCGTAGACGTCGGAGCGCGGATCGGCCGGGCGTCCCGCCGCCTGCTCGGGCGCCATGTACTCGGGCGTCCCCATCGTCATGCCGGGCGACGTCAGCCGCCGCCGCAGATCGCCGTTGGTGTCGCGCTCGTTCTCCAGATCGCCGTCGGTGCCGCTCTTGGCGATGCCGAAGTCGAGCACCTTCACGAAGTCGCGCTGGCCGTCGCGCGTGAGGATGAGGACGTTCTCGGGCTTGAGGTCGCGGTGGATGACGTTGGCCTCGTGGGCCGCCTGCAGCGCGCGGCAGATCTGCGCCACGATGTAGAGCGCCCGCGGGACGTCCAGCTTCCCCTGGCGGTAGATGAGCTCGCCGAGCTCGATCCCCTCGAGGTACTCCATCACGAAGAAGAACGCGCCGTCGGGCGTGGTGCCCGAGTCCGTGACGTCGACGACGTTGGGGTGCGAGATCTTCGACGCCGCCCGCGCCTCGCGCCGGAGCCGCTCGACCAGATCGGGCGTCTGGCTGTAGGCGGGGTGCAGGATCTTCAGCGCCACGCGCCGGCCGATGTCGATGTGCTCGGCCTCGAACACGCGCCCCATCCCGCCCTCGCCGCACAGGCGGCGGACGTAGTAACGCCCACCGACCACCGACCCGACGACCGAGGTCGACCCGGGCGGATCGGCGCTCGACTCCTCGGCGGCGGCCGGCTCGTCGGGAACGGTCAGGCGCCGGTCGCGCGCGCGGTCGGCACGCACCGGGATCGAGAGCACCGTCTCGCGCTGCGGGCGCTCGGACCTGTCGTCGGCGGCGGCGCCGGCCGTCTCGGGCGCGGTCTTGGCCGACGACGAATCGGCGGCCGCGAACTTGCTCGTGTACCACTCGCGCGCCTTGACGATCAGCTGCTCGCGCTCGGCGCGCTCGGCGGCGATGTCCTCGTCGTACAGCTCCGACAGGAACTTCGACACCCGGGTGGCGTCGGTGGCCGGCGACGTCTGCGCCAGGAACTTCGCCAGGTCGTGGCGCAGCTCCTCGCAGTTCGGGTAGCGATCCTTCAGGTCGGGCGCCAGCGCCCGCATCGTGATTCGATCCAGCTCGGGCGGCACGCGCCCGGCCCGGCGCGAGGGCGGCGCCAGCTCGGGGTTGCGCACCCGGCGCAAGAGCTCCTCGGAGGTGTGCTGGTCCTTGGGCGCGCCCGGCGCCCGCCCCGACGGAAAGAGCTGCCGGCCGGTCAGCAGCTCCCACAGGATGATCCCGGAGGCGTACAGGTCCGTGCGGCCGTCGATCGTCTCGCCGCGCGCCTGTTCGGGCGACATGTAGCTGACCTTGCCGTAGATGATCCCGGGCGCGGTCTTCTCAATCTTCAAGGTGGACGACGCCAGCCCGAAGTCGGTCAGCCGCACCTCGCCGCTGTAGGAGAGCAGCACGTTGGGCGGCGAGACGTCGCGGTGGACCAGCTTGATGTCGCCGAAGCCATGCGCGTAGTAGAGCCCGCGCGCCATCTCACGCACGATGTGCGCCGCGACGTCGATCGGGAACGCGATCCCCTTCTTGGCGCAGCGGTTCCAGGTGGCGCGCAGGTCGCGCCCCTCGACGAAGTCCATCGCCAGGTAGATCTCGCCGTTGGCCTGGCCGGAGTCGAACACCGGCACCAGGTTCCCGTGCGACAGGCGCACGACCACCTTGGCCTCGTCGCGGAACCGCTGCAGGTACTCCTTGTCCGCCAGGTGCGGCAGCACCGTCTTGATGACGCAGAGCTTGGCGCTCTCCTGTGGGCCCGAGAGCGCCAGGTAGAGCGCGCCCATCCCCCCGCGCGCGAGCGGCTTGAGGAGGACGTAGGGCCCGAATCGGCGCGGAAACTCCGTCATGTCACGCGGCCGGTTGGCGGACGCCCCCGCCGGCGCCCCCGCGCGGGTCGCGGCGCGGAAGGCGTCGTCTTGGGTGGGCGATCGGATCAGGGAGGCGCTCCTCGTATGACTTTCGAGCATCGCAAGGCGAAGGCAAGGAAATGGCTGGGCAGTACCGGTCGTCATCGACGAGACGCCCGACTTTCTAAAGGCGTGCCATTCCCCGTGTGGGCGAAGCGAGTACCCGCACCTCCATAAGTCGCGGGACGCGCAAAAGCAGGCGAAAATATCCGCCGTTGAATGCACGAACGGTAGAGGTGTGACGCGCGAAAAAGACATGCCCGAGGGCTACCTGCTGGTCATCGAGGACAGCCCGACGATCCAGAGCGTGGTCGAGACGGCACTGGCAGGGGCTGGGCACCGGGTGATCGCCGCGGCCGACGGCGAGGCCGGGCTGGCGCGCATCCGCGACGCCGGCGAGCCCCCGCGTCTGATCCTACTCGACGGGTTGACGCCCGGGCGCGACGCCGCCGACTTCTGCCGGCGGCTGGCGGCTGACGCCGCGCTGGCGCGGGTGCCGGTGGTGGTCATGACCTCGCGCGGAAAGTCGGCCGAGCTGGAGGCGCGCTTCGCCAAGGCCCCGAACGTGGTGGACACCATCGGCAAGCCGTTCTCTCCGCGAGCGCTGGCCGCCCTGGTGGCGCGCCTCACCGGGATCGGCCCGGACGGCGCCCGGCCGGAGACGCCGGCGACACCCGGGACGCGGGCGGCGGTGGCCGAGGCGCTGGCCCTCTCGGCCCGGCCGGCCGGGGGTGAGGCCGCGGATGCCGGAGCGGTGGCGGAGGCGCGGGCCTTCGCGGCGCGCGGGCAGGCGCTGGCCGGCGATCTGGAGGCGATCTCGATGAGCCAGATCCTCGAGCTGCTGGCCGAGCAGGCGCACAGCGGCATCCTGCGCGTGGTCAACACGGCCACCAGCGCCCGGATCGAGCTCTACTTCCGCGACGGTCGGGTCGACTTCGCCGCGGCGGTGGGCGTCGCCGAGGAGCTGCTGCTCGGTCGCTTCGTGGTCGAGACGGGCGATCTCTCGGCCGACGCGCTGACCCGGGTGCTGGCCGAGCGCGCCCGCGCCAAGGAGGCGCGCCCCCTGTTCGGGGCCGACCTGCTCGCCCGCGGGCTGATCTCCGCCGAGGCGCTGGGGCGGGCGCTGGGGCGCCAGACCAGCGAGCTCGGGTACGAGACGCTGCGCTGGCAGGACGGCTTCTTCCAGTTCCGGCGCACCACGGAGCTGCCGGCCGTCGCGCGCGACGCCGGCCTGCAGCTCAACGTCGACCGGATGTTGCTGGAGGGGTACCGCCGCGTGGACGAGTGGCGGGTCATCGCGCGCGAGATCGCCGATCCCGACGAGGTCTACGTGCGGAACGACGCGAAGATCGGCGGGCTGCCGCGCGGCTCGCTGACGCGCGACGAGCTGGCGGTGCTGGACGAGATCGACGGCCGCCAGAGCGTCCGCCAGATCGTGCGCAAGCTGCGGCTCGGCTCGTTCGACGTCTCCCGGATGTTCTTCCGGCTGCGGCGCGCCCGCCTGATCCGCCCGCGCGTCGCCCCCACGGCGCTCTGACCTGACCGTCTCGACGAAGCGCCTGTCGCTCGCCCGCCGAGCCTACGGCGAGGCGAAGAAGAGAGGCGAAGAAGAGAGGCGAAGAGCGGAACGATCGCCGCCTGGAGGCGTTAGCCGGCGGCCGCTGCGTCGAGGGGCGCGTCGGGGCGTTGGAGCTTGTAGCCCATGCCACGGACCGACTGCAGGCGCTCGCCCAGCTCGCCCAGCTTGGCGCGCAGGTTCAGGACGTGCGTGTCGACGGTGCGGACCCGCCCGACGTGCCGGTAGCCCCACACCCGAGAGAGCAGCTCCTGCCGCGTGAAGACGCGTCCCACCCGGTCGGCCAGGAACCGCAGCAGCTGGAACTCATACGGCGTCAGCCCCAGCGAGCGCCCGCCCTCGTACGCCTGGCGCATCTCGCAGTCGAGCGTGACATCGCCGTACCGGACCTGCAGCGGCGCCCCAGGCCGCTTGTCGCGTGCCTGCAGCTGGCGCAAGCGGGCCGACATCTCGTCGGCGCTGATGGGCGTCAAGATGAAGTCGTCCGCGCCCATCTCGGGGTCGAGCCCCGAGACGCGGGCGACATCCAGACAAAGCAGGATGCGCGCCGCTACCATGTCGGGGCGCTGGCGCAGGCGCCGGATGGCGTGGCGGCCGATCTCCAGGTGCTCGCCTGCCTCCACGATCGCCACGTCGGCCACGCCGCTCTGCGCGTCCAGCTCGGCGAGGTCGTAACCGACGACGGTCACGTCGTGACCCAGCGCCCGCAGCAGCGCGGCGGGCGCTTCGGGCCGCGCCTGACTCCGCCCTGGCTCGAGGGTGACGACGATTGCGCGAAGGCCGGAGCTGGGGACCCGCATGAGTGAACGTCCGCGACGGATCGAGGAACAAGATCACTCTACGGCGGCACCCGTTAACTGGGGGTTTCGGCGCCGTACATTATTTGTAAACGCTCGCCGAAGCCGTGACGGCAAGCGCGTGAAGGCGACACGGCCTTGCCGGCTCGCCCTCTTCGCGGCAAGTTGCAGGACCCCTCTCGGGGTTCCTGTTCTGCTCAGTACACCTGCCAGCGATGCGGCAGAAAGTATTCCTCGTAGACCCGCAGCGCGTAGCGGTCGGTCATGCCGGTGATGAAGTCGGCCACGGCGCGGGAGAGCCCGTCGGACTCCGGAATTCCTTTTGGCCAGTGACGGGCCCGGAACTCATCGGGGTGGGCGTGGAAGTAGGCCCACAGCTCGCTGATGATCCGCTGCGCCTTCTCGAACTCACCGCGGATCTCCGGCCGCTCGTACACCGTCTCATAGAGGAAGTCGCGCAGCGCGATGAGGGCGCCCAGCACCTCTTCCGTCATCCGAATCTGCCGCTTCTCCTCGAGGCGCGAGGCCGACACCATGTCGTGGACCATGCGCGCGATCCGCTCGCCGTGGCTGCGCCCCAGCGTGTTCAGGATGTCCGCCGGAACGCTGGCCGGGTCGACCACCTTGCCGCGAACCGCGTCGTCCAGATCGTGGTTCACGTAGGCGACGATGTCGCTGATCCGGACGATCTGCCCCTCCAGCGTCATCGCCATCAGGTTGGGGTTGTCGGAGATGATGTGCCCCTTCCCCTTCGAGTGCTTGAGGATGCCGTCGCGCACCTCCACCGAGAGGTTCAACCCCTGGCCGTCGCGCTCCAGCTTCTCCACCACGCGCAGCGACTGCTTCACGTGGTGGAAACCGTCGGGCATCAGCTTGGCCAGCACCTTCTCACCCGCGTGACCGAACGGCGTGTGGCCCAGGTCGTGGCCCATCACGATCGCCTCGGTCAGCGACTCGTTCAGCCCCAGCGCCCGCGTCACGGTGCGCGCGATCTGCGCGACCTCCAGCGTGTGCGTGATGCGGGTGCGGTAGTGGTCCCCCTCGGGCGCCAGGAACACCTGCGTCTTGCCGGCCAGCCGCCGGAACGCCTTCGAATGGATGATGCGATCGCGATCGTGCTGGAAGATCGGGCGCACCGGGTCGGGCGGCTCCGGGCGGTCGCGCCCCTTGCTGGCGCGGCTCTTCTGGGCGAACGGCGACAGGATGCGCTCCTCGTCGTCCTCCAGTTTCTCCCGGATGCTGCTGCTCATCGCCCCTTCTTCTTCGGTTTACCGCGTAAACGGTTGCCGCGCTGCTCGCGTTTGTCGCGCGGGGCCTCCCGCCGTCCGGTCGGCTTGGGGGCGTGCGGCTTGCGGCCGCGACGTGGCTTCTCGCCGCGCCCGACGTCGCGCGTCCGCTGGCGCGCCACGTGGTCGGCCAGCGCGAAGTCGATCTTCCGCCGCACCACGCTGACCGACTGAACCTCGACCCGCACGCTGTCGCCCAGCGCGAAGATCCGCCCCGACCGGCGGCCGACCAGCCGGGCGGCCTGCTCGTCGAACGTGTAGTAGTCGTCCGACAGGGCGTCGATCCGGACCAGCCCCTCGACGAACGGCTGGTCGACGGTCACGAACACGCCGAACCCCGTGACGCCGGAGATGATCCCCTCGAACACGTCGCCCACCCGGTCGCGCAGGAAGAACGCGCGGTAGAGGTCGATGACCTCGCGCTCGACCTCCATCGCCTGCCGCTCGGAGAACGACGACTCGGCCGCCATCTTCTGCAGCGTCTTCTGGTCGGGAACCGGCGTCGTCGACGGTCCTTTGAAGCCACCCGCCGGCTTGCCCAGCCCCGCCAGCCGCGACTTCAGCAGCCGGTGGACGATCAGATCCGGATAGCGCCGGATCGGCGAAGTGAAGTGCAGGTAGTCGGCGGAGGCCAGGCCGAAGTGGCCGATGTTGACCACGTCGTAGGTCGCCTGCTTCAGCGACCGCAGCAGCTGAAACGACAGCGCCTTCTCGGCGACGTGCCCGCGCAGCTTGTCGAGCACCTTCTTCAACCCCTTGGGCGTGCGCGTCTCGTCGATGTCGACGGCGATGCCGTAGTGCTCGGCCAGCGTGGCGAACTCTTCCAAACGCGCGCGATCGGGCGCGTCGTGGATGCGCCAGACGGTCTCCTCGCCGCGCGCCTGAAAGCTGGCGGCGACCGCCTCGTTGGCGGCCAGCATGAACTCCTCGATCATCGAGTAGGCCTGCCGCTCGCCCGGATCGCGGCGCGACTTGCGGATGTCGCGCACCAGCCGCGGGTCGTCGTGGTCCAGCTCGACGAACGGCTCCGGCAGATCGAAGTCCAGCGCCCCGCGCGCCAGGCGCTGGGTGCGCAGCTGCCGCGCCAGCGAGTCCATCGCCCGCAGCGCCGGCAGGAACGGCTCGTACTTGCGCCGCTTGCCGCGGGTGTCGCCGCCCAGCGCCGCCGCCACGCCCGGATAGTCGAGGCGCGCCTGCGAGTGGATCACCGCCGCCATGTAGTCGCGGTCGACGATCTGGGCGTGCTTGTCGAGGTCGATCCGGACCACCATCGCCAGCCGGTCCTCCTCGGGGACCAGCGAGCACATGCGGGCCGAGAGCGGCTCGGGCAACATCGGGATGGCCCGGCTCGGCAGGTAAATGCTGCAGCCGCGACGCCGGGCCTCGTCGTCGATCGGCGATCCCTCCCGCACGTAGTGCGAGACGTCGGCGACCGCCACCCACAGGCGGGTCCCGCCGTGGGGCAGCTTCTCGATCGCCACCGCGTCGTCGAAGTCGCGCGCCGTCTCGGGATCGATCGTCGTGAACGGGACCTCGCGCAGGTCGGCGCGGTCGAAGCGGTCGGCCAGCGACAGCGACTCGCCGATGCCGGCCGCGATGCGCTCGACCTCGTCGGGGAAGGCCTCCTCGACGTCGGCGACCGCCAGGACCTTCTCGACCTCGGTGCGCGGGTCGTCCGGGTCGCCCAAACCCGTCAGCACCTTGGCCTCGATCGGGCCGTCGGCGACGTCGGGTTAGCGGGTGATCTCGGCGACGACCGCCAGGCCGTCGCGCGCCTCGGGGATCGACCCCGA
>CAZTZM010000024.1:0-1554 GCA_964618005.1 uncultured Myxococcales bacterium | reverse complement strand
CACGGGATCGCTATCATATGCTGCCCCCGGGAGCCTCTGCTCCTGAGCGCGACCGTGCCGGATAGGTCTGTCGTGGCATCCCAACTCAGCGAGCCGATTCAGTTCGGCAAGTACACGCTCTTCGAGCTCATCGGCCGTGGCGGCATGGCCGAGGTCTACAAGGGGCGCATCCAGGGCCCCGCCGGGTTCGAGCGGACGTTCGTCGTCAAGCGGATCCTGCCGCACCTGTCGGACGACACCACCTTCATCAAGATGTTCGTCGAGGAGGCGAAGCTGTCGGCACGCCTCGCCCACCCGAACATCGTCCACATCTTCGAGCTGGGCGCCGTCGAGGGCGAGTACTTCATCTCGATGGAGTACATCCGCGGGCACGACCTGTCGGAGACGATGCGCGCGATCTGGAAGACGATGGGTCCGCCCCGTCCGGAGCTGGTCGCCTACATCGGCCGCGAGGCCTGTCGCGGGCTGGCGTATGCGCACGGGCTGACCGACGAGGCCGGTAACCCGCTGGGGATGATCCACCGCGACATCTCGCCCTCGAACGTGATGCTGTCGTACGAGGGGGCGGTGAAGCTGCTCGATTTCGGGATCGCCAAGGCGCTGGGGGACGCGCCCGAGACGACCAAGAGCGGCACCATGAAGGGCAAGTACGCCTACATGGCGCCCGAGCAGACCGAGGGCGACAACGTCGACAACCGCAGCGACATCTTCGCCTGCGGGATCGTCCTGCACGAGGTGCTGACCGGCCGCCGCCTGTTCAAGGGGACCAGCGACGTGCAGACGATCGAGCGCGTGCGTCGCTGCGAGGTGCCGCGCCCGTCGCTGCAGAACCCGGCCGTGCCGCCGGCGCTGGACGCCATCATCCTGAAGGCGCTGGCGCGCAACCCCGACGACCGCTGGGCCGACGCCGCCGACATGGCCAACGCGCTGGACGACATCGTTCACAACGCACGCTTTCAGCCGACCCACCTGGCGCAGATCCTCTATGACCTCTTCCCGACCGAAGGGGGCGGTCCACCGCGCTCGCCGACGATGGCCACCAGCATCTCGCACGGGACGGCCTCCAGCAGCTCGTCGCTCCGCTCGCCGACCGTCCCACCGATCTCGCTGTCGGGCTCCGCCGGCGGCAGGTTCGATTCCGGAGGCGAGCCGTCGCTGAAGCCCAAGTCCAGATTCAAGGGCGTCCTGTTCGCGCTGGTCTTGCTGGGCGCGGGCGGCGCCGCCGGCTGGAAGTTCTACGGCAAGCGCCTCATGGGCGCCGCGCACCCCGCTGTCACCAGCGAGCCGGTGCGGCACTTCTTCGTCTACGTCAAGTCGGACCCCGAGGGCGCCAACATCTATCGCGTCGAGGGAAACAAGCTGATGGGCGCCACGCCGATCACGCTGCCCATCGACCTGTCGGGCGTCAGCTCGTTCAAGATCCGGCTCGAGAAGGCCGGCTACGACAACTACGAGCAGATCATCGTCAACGACGAGCCGATCTCGATCTCGCTGACCGCCGTCGGCGCGCCGCCGCCGACACCCGCCGCCACGCCCGACGCCGGAGCGGCAGCC
>CAZTZM010000023.1:0-7656 GCA_964618005.1 uncultured Myxococcales bacterium | reverse complement strand
GCCGCTGCCGCCGGTCCCGCCGCTGGTCGAAGAGCTGCAACCGACCGCCGTCGCAACGGCCGCCACCGAAATCAACATCCCAAGTTTGCTCATGATCTTCATTGTGGCGCGGATTAGAGCACGTTTGACGCGAGCTCCGCGAGGGCGGACCGCTCTCCTTTCGAGAGCGTGACGTGACCTGCGACACTCTCGCCCTTGAACTTCTCGACCACGGTCGTCAGGCCGTTCGAGGTGGCGTCGACGTAGGGGTTGTCGATCTGGTACGGGTCGCCGGTCAGGACGACCTTGGTCGCCTCGCCGACGCGCGTGATGATGGTCTTCACCTCGTGCGGCGTCAGGTTCTGGGCCTCGTCGACGATGATGAACTGGTTCGGGATCGAGCGGCCGCGGATGTAGGTCAGGGGCTCGATCTCGATGAAGCCCATGTCGATCAGCTCCTGGTAGCTGCGCCCGTTCTTGCGCTCGGTCTTCGACAGCCCCATCAGGAACTCGACGTTGTCGTAGATCGGCTGCATCCACGGGTTCAGCTTCTGCTCGATGTCGCCGGGCAGGTAGCCCACGTCGCGCCCCAGCGGGAAGATCGGCCGCGACACCAGCAGCTTGGAATAGAGCTGCTCCTCGACCACCTTCTGCATGCCGGCGGCCAGCGCCAGCATCGTCTTGCCCGTGCCGGCCTTGCCGATCAGCGTGACCAGCTTGATGTCGTCGCTCAGCAGCAGGTCCAGCGCGCAGTGCTGCTCCTTGTTGCGTGGCCGGATCCCCCACACGCCCTCGCGCAGCTTGCGCAGCGGCACCAGCTTCTTGCCGGCGCCGTCGAAGCGGCCCAGCGCGCTGTGCGACAGGTTGTCGCGATCGCGCAGGATGATGTACTGGTTCGCCTTGTAGTTCGACTCGGCCAGCGACAGCGTGTTCTGCGAATAGAACGTGTCGACGTCGCCGCCGGTCGTGAGGAGGTCGACCATCCCGGAGTAGAGCTCGTCGATGTCGATCTTCTCACCCTCGAAGTCCATCGAGGTGAGGCCCAGCGAGTCAGCCCGGATGCGGAGGTTCACGTCCTTGGTGACGAAGATCGTCGGCTCGCCCTTGTTGTAGTCGCGGACGTCGAGCGCGACCATCAGGATCAGGTGGTCGGCGATCTGGCTCTCGCGCAGCGTGGTCGGGACCGCGCGCGCCGCCGAGGCGACGCGCAGCTTGCCGCCCTCGGGCAGCGGCGCGCCGTCGGACAGGCGCGCGCCACCTTCGCGCAGGGCGTCCAGCATGCGCGCCACTTCGCGCGCATTGCGCCCGCGCTCCGAGGCCTCCTTCTTGAACTGGTCGATCTCCTCGATCACGAAGATCGGGACGACGACCTCGTTGTCGGCGAAGGCCAGCAGGGCGCGCGGATCGTGGATGAGAACGTTCGTATCGAGGACGAAGTGTTTCATCGGGGTGACTTCTGACTTTCTACTTCTTGGCTTTTTTGCCGCGCGAGATGATGACGTGCTTCATCACCACGTCGGTCGTCGGCTTGTCGCGCGGGCCCCGCGCGACGGTGGCGATCTTGGTGAACACCGAGAGCGGGTCGCAGTGGCCGAAGATCGTGTGGTGGCCCGTCAGGTGCTCCGGCGTCCCCTCGGTGATGAAGAACTGCGAGCCGTTGGTTCCCGGTCCGGCGTTGGCCATCGCCAGCAGGCCCGGCTTGTCGAACTTCAGGTCGGGCGAGAACTCGTCGCCGAACTTGTAGCCCGGGTTGCCGATGCCGACGCCCAGCGGGTCGCCGCCCTGGATCATGAAGCCGGGGATCACGCGGTGGAAGATCAGCCCGTCGTAAAACGGCTTCTTCGTCCACTGGCCGCTCTTGTCCTTGAACGGGCGCAGGCCGCGCGCCAGGCCGACGAAGTTGGCCACGGTGTTGGGCGCCTGCTTGTCGTACAGCTCGCAGGTGAAGGTCCCCTGCGTGGTCTCGATCTTGGCGGTCAGCGGGCCGGAGCCGCTCAATCCCTTGGTCGCCTCCTCAAGGGTGAAGGTTCCCTTGGCCGGATCGTCATCGTCGGCGTGGGCGGCGGCGCCCAGCAGCAACACGGCCAGGATGAGGGAAAGCGAGAGTTTCGAGCGCATGCGCGGATCTCCTTCGTGGGGTTTAAACGCCGGTACTATTACCACCGACTCGTCCGCCGATTGACGCCTTTTCGACCCCCTCGCCCGCGGCGCGCTCATGAGCTTCGGCGCTGTGCCCGATCCAGCGCGGCCGCCAGATCGATCCCACGCGCGCGGCGTAGCCCGGCCCACAGATCCCCGACCTCCGACAGCCGCGCGGGGAGCGAGCGAATGGTGAAATCGCCCGGGTCGAGGCGGTCGTTCAGCTCGTCCCAGCGCAGTGGGGTCGACGCGCCGGCGTACGAGCTGGCGCGCGCGCTGTAGGCGCAGGCCAGCGTCTTGCCGAAAATGTTTTGCAGGCAGTCGATGTAGACCGTCTTGGGATCTCGCTTCCCGACCGTGCGCTCGACGGTCGCCGCCTCCGGGTGCTTGTGGACCACCATCGACGCGACGATCTGGCAGAACAGCATCCCGGACTCGTACGAAGTCCCGGGCGCCAGCGGCAGGAAGATGTGCAGCCCGCGCGAGCCGGAGGTCTTGAGCCAGCCGGGGACGCCGAGCGCCTCCAGCTCGTCATGCACCCAGCGGGCGACGTCGCGCACGCGCGCGAACGGCGCCTCCGCCATCGGGTCGAGATCGATGGCCGCGAAGTCCATCTCCTCCGGCGACCCGACGCGTGAGAACCAGGGGTCCTGCGAGATGACCGCCAGCTGCGCCATGTAGAGCAGGGTGGCCAGGTCGCCGCCGATCACGCGCGCGGGCACGTCGTCGTCGCGGCCCAGGCTCTCGATCCGCACGTTCGGCGGGGCCGGATCGGGCGCGCGCTGCTGGTAGAACGACTCCCCGGCGATGCCGTTCGGAAACCGCTTCATCACCAGGGGGCGATCGCGAACCACCGGCAGGATGTAGGGCGAGACCGCGACGTAGTAGCGAAACAGGTCGCCCTTGCTGATCCCCAGATCCGGCCAGAGCTTCTTGCCCAGGTTGCCGAGGTCCAGCGTCGCGCCGCCGGGGAGCTCGAACCGGCCGCCGCCGCGCGCCTCCAGCGCGTCGAGGCCGTCGATCACTTTCTGCAGTTGCTTGGTGGAGGCGCGCGGCGAGGGCGCCGCCGTCTTGGCCTCGCTCTCCACCGGCGGCGGATCGGGCGGCTTGACCTCGATGTTCAGCGCCTCGGGGACGAGATCGTCGCGCAGCCCCAGGTAGACCGGCTGGCGCAGGTAGCCTTCGTCGGTCCACTCGGCGAACTTCACCTCGGCGATCAGCTCGGGCTTCACCCAGTGTGGCTTCTCGTTGGTCGGCGGCTGGCGATCGAACGGCGACGCCTTGGTCTCCCGCTCGGCCAGCAGGCGTCCGACCCGCGCCAGCTCCTTCTCCGTGAAGCCACCGCCGACGTGCCCGGTATAGCGCAGCTTGCCGCTGGGCGTCGGCAGGCCGAGCAAGAGCGCGCCGAACCAGGTGCGCGCGCCGCGCGGCTCCGTGAAGCCGCCGATCACCAGCTCCTGCCGCTTGACCAGCTTCAGCTTGCGCCAGTCCAGCGTGCGGCGCCCCGGCTTGTACGTCGAGCGCGCGTCCTTGACGACGATCCCCTCCCAGCCGCGCGCCTGCGCCTCCGCCATCAGCGCCGTGCCGTCACCGCGCACCTGCGCGGCGACGCGCAACGTTCCGTCCAGCCCGCGGGCGATCGCCGCCTCCAGCCGCTTTCGACGTTCGCTCAGCGGCAGCTCGGTCAGGTTCTCGTCGCCGTCCTGCAGGAGGTCGAAGACCACCAGCGCCACCGGCCGCTCGCCGGCCAGGCGGGCGATCTCGCGCGGCGCCGTGAGGTGGATGCGTTCCTGCAGGCGCTCGAACCCGACCGGCTCGCCCTTCTCGTCCAGCGCCACGATCTCGCCGTCCAGCAGCGCCGGCTTCTTGCGCGACTTTCCCCAGCGGGCGAGGGCGGCCACCACCTCCGGGAACTGCGCCGTCTTGTCGTTCCCGCGGCGCGAGGCGATCGTCACCCCGGGGGTTTGCCGGTGGGGCGTCACCAGCACCAGCGCCCGGATGCCGTCGTACTTCGGCTCGTACACCAGGTTCGGGTCGACGAGCGGGGCGTCGGCGAGCGTCGCCAGCATCGGCTCCATCCGCTCGATCCTAAGTCGCGGCGCTCACGGTGGCAGCACGTCGTGAAACTGCACCGCCTCACCGGCGTGAATCCCTAGCTGGCGCGAGAGCCCACCGCCGATTTCCAGGACGTACTGGGACGCGCCGTTGACCTTGCGTTCGTCCTCGGTCTGCGGCGCCGCGTTCTCGACCACGCCGACGATGCGGCGATCGGCGCCGATGAAGATCATGTCCAGCGGGATCAGCGTGTTCTTCATCCAGAACCGCTGCAAGGACGGCTCCTCGAACACGAACACCATCCCGGCGTCGGCCGCCAGCCGCGATCGGTACATCAGGCCCCGGGCGTGCTCTTCGGGCGTCAGGGCGACCTCGACGCGAAACATCACCGAGCGGCCGCCGGTGTCGATGGCAACCGTGGGAACGGCGGCGCGCGCCGAGCCGGTGGCCGGCTTCTCGCCGCCGCTCTTGCAGCCGCCGAGCGCCGCCAGCGCCGCCGCCAGAAGGTACGTCCGCAATGTCCCGCGCATCACGGCCGCACGGTATCATCGAACCCGTGGAAGGCGGCGCTCTCCCGCTCGCGCGCTGGCGCGTCCTGGTCACCCGGCCGGCCGAACAGGCGCGGCCGCTGCTGGCCGCGCTGGCGCAGGCGGGCGCGACGCCGATCGCCTATCCCACGGTCGCGGTGTTGCCGCCCCCCGACTGGGCGCCGTTCGATGCGGCTGTGCGCGCGATGCCGGCTGGGGCCTGGGTGGTGTTCACCAGCCCGTCCGCGGTCAGGCTGGCCGCCGCGCGGCTGCGGGCGACCGCGCTCACGGACCGGCTGGGCGGGGCCCGCATCGCGGCCGTCGGGCCCGGCACCGCGCGCGCGCTGGCCGGCGAGGGCTGGCAGGCCGAGTTGATCCCGCCGGCCGACGCCCAGCGGCAGGAGGGCCTGGTCGCGGCGCTGGCTGATCTGCCGCCCGAGACGCCGATTCTTTTTCCGCGCGCCGTCGAGGGGCGAGATCATTTGCGGGAGGCGCTGACGGCGCGCGGCCTGACGGTCCAGGTGCTGCCGGTTTCGAGGACGATCGCCATTCCGGATCTGCCGCCGCTGCCGTCGTTCGACGCGGCCGTCTTCGCCAGCCCCTCGGCGCTGAAGGCCTTCGTGGCCCGCTGGACGACCGGTCCGTTGGCGGCGGCCGCCTTGGTGGCCATTGGGCCGACCACGCGGGCCGCCGCCGAGGCCGCCGGACTTCAGGTCACCGCGACGGCGGATGCGCCGACGCCGGGCGCGCTGGTCGAGGCGCTCGCCCGGGCTCGCCGGGGCGGCGCTCAGCGCGAGGGCGCCTGATCCTCGCGGGCGTCGCCCGATTTCTCCGGCGCCACCGTCGACATCGCCGCGTCCAGCGCTTTCTTGCTCGAGCGGTCGTAGAGGCGGCTCATGTCCCGCACCACGTCGATCAGCGCCGGCTCGCGGGTGACCGTGGCGGTCAACATGTCGGAGTCCGCCGACTGGGCATTGGCGACCGTCACCCAGAACTCCCGGTCAAACGGGGTACCTCGCTCGTTGGCCAGTCGGCTGAAATCGGCTGACTCCCTGTTCAACGCGAGCACGTTCTCACCGGCCAATTCTCCTGTCAGCTGTTGTTCGCCAATTCCCAGACCGCGCGCCAGCATGATGACCCGCTGATCGACCGCTCGGAAATCGGCCGCCAGCTCTGCCCCGTATCGCCGGCTCTGCGGATAGGCCGCCCCTGCCTCCGCCAGCTCGCCAAGCTGAACCTGGCGCGCCGCCGCGTGGTGCAGGCGGCCCAACAACACGACCGGGGCCGTCGCCTGGGCGCCCCACGGCGTCGCGTCGGAGTCCGCCGCATGAGCCACGGCGAGACCGACGCCAAACCCGGCCATAACCAACAGCGCCGCGGTCAACAAACCGCCCTGACGCCTCATTGCCGCCTCCTTCCCTCGACGCCGCCCGCGCGGCGCGCGAAAGCACGGCCGCGTCGAAAGTCTGTCACAGCGAAAAACCTAGCGACGACATGTCGGGCGACAAGGATCTGTCCCCGGGCGCGGCTAAGCTGGGCTACGCTTTCGCGCCATGTCGTTCCCCGAGACGCGTTCGCGCCGCCTCCGGCGCACCCCGGCCATTCGCCGGCTGGTGCGTGAGACCACGCTGGCGCCGGACAACTTCATCTACCCGCTGTTCGTCTGCCCGGGCAAAGGGATCCGGCGAGAGATCGCCTCCCTGCCGGGGCAATTTCACTTCTCGGTCGACGAGATCGCCCGCGAGGCGGAGTCGGTCGCGCGGCTGGGGATCCCCGGCGTGATCTTGTTCGGGCTGCCCGAAAAGAAGGACGAGGTCGGCAGCGAAGCCTGGCACCCCGAAGGGGTTGTTCAGCGGGCGATCCGCGCCATCAAGAAGGCCGTGCCCGACCTGATGGTCTCCGTCGATACCTGCTTCTGCGAGTACACCACGCATGGGCACTGCGGGGTGGTGGTCAACGGCGAGATCGACAACGACGCCACGCTCGAGAACCTGGGCCGCACGGCGCTGTCGTACGCGCGGGCGGGCGCCGATCTGGTGGCCCCGTCCGGCATGATGGACGGCTTCGTCGGGTTCCTGCGCGAGACGCTGGACGAGGAGGGGTTCGAGCAGACGGGCCTGCTGTCCTATGCCGCCAAGTACGCCTCGGCTTACTACGGGCCGTTCCGCGAGGCCGTGGCGTCGGCGCCGTCCTTCGGCGATCGGTCGGGCTACCAGATGGACCCGGCGAACGTGCGGGAGGCCATCCGGGAAGTGGCTCAGGACGTCGAGGAGGGCGCCGATATCGTGATGGTGAAGCCGGCCCTGGCGTACCTCGATGTTATTGCCGAGGTGCGTCGAGAGTTCGACCTGCCCATAGCGGCCTACAACGTCTCCGGTGAGTACGCGATGTTGAAGGCGGCGGCCGAAAAGGGCTGGATCGACTACGATCGGACCATGATGGAGACGCTGCTCTCCATCCGGCGGGCCGGGGCGGACCTCATCCTGAGCTACCACGCGAAGGAGGCGGCTCAGCTGCTCCGGAAGGCCTAAAGTTACGGCCCCTCATTTTTTTAGAAAAATCTGTTGACCCTGAGGGCGACCTGAATAATAACAGCGCTCCCTCGCGGCGCTGACGAAGCAAAAAGTCGGCGGCGAGAGGGGCAGCAAGCGTCGGTCTCTGAAAGCTGAATAGCAAATCGAGTTCGAAAAGGTAAGCGATGTGCTTCACCTTCGGGTGAGCACTTCGAATACCCCGACAATCGTGATTTCCGAGCAGGCAAGTCTCGACAGTCGTCAATGGCGACGACCAGTCTTCGGCAACGTTGATTGGCAGTCGTTGTAGATTTAACTGGAGAGTTTGATCCTGGCTCAGAGCGAACGTTAGCGGCGGGCCTAACACATGCAAGTCGAACGAGAATGTAGGCTTCGGTCTACTAGTAAAGTGGCGGACGGGTGCGTAACACGTGGGTAATCTA
>CAZTZM010000022.1:0-5913 GCA_964618005.1 uncultured Myxococcales bacterium | reverse complement strand
GCCCGCCGCGCCGGCGTCGGCGCCGCCCGTCCCGCCCGTGCCTGACGGCGCGCCGTTGCCCTTGCCGCCGCACCCGGCCCCCAGCGCCAGGGCGCCAAGGATTCCGAGGGTCCCGAGGAGAGCCGAAGACGGTCGCCGCATCCTTTCAAGGTCGTCGGAGACGGTCGCAATGGCTCATCGGGTCGACCTGGCGCGCGGGAGCTCGTCGAATGACGTATCAGTTCGAGCCGGGCGTTCCCTTGCCACCCGGGTGAGAGGGAAGAACCCGATGCAGCGACGACTCGAGCCGATGTCCGCCTGGGCTGGACTGATTGCCCTCGGCGCTTGCCTGGCTCTGGGGTGCAGTGCTGAAACGTCGGCCGGCGGCGCAGGGGGTGCCGCTCCGTCAGGGTCCGGCGGCGCGAGCGGGGGCGGCAGCGCCGGATCGACGGGCGGTTCGGATGCAACCAACACCGGCGGCTCCCCGGGCTCGGGTGGCGTGATCGGCACCGGCGGCACGAGCACCGGCGGCGGCGCGGGCGGCGCGAGGATCACGCCAACCGGCGGTGTCACTGGCACCGGCGGCGTGACGGCGACCGGCGGGGCGACCGCCACCGGCGGCGTGATCGGCACCGGCGGCGCCCCGAGCACCGGCGGCATCGTCGGTACCGGTGGGGCGACCGCCACCGGCGGCAGCGCCGGCTCGAGTCCCTACCCATACATCCTGTCGTGCTTCGACGACGACAACACGCATGCGTCCGATCTCATGATCTACACCTCGAAGGACGCTCTGAACTGGACGCTTCTCTACGACACCGGCTACACGGGTCCGACCGGTTACATGCGCGATCCCAGCATCATGAGATACACCGACGGCAAGTACTACGTCGCCTTCACCACGCCCCCGAACCTGAGCTGTTGCAGCGACGAGCAGAGCTTCTCCATCGGGTCGAGCACCAACCTGAAGGACTGGACCACCATCGCGACGGTCCCGTGCGGCGTGGCCGGCACGAAGAACACCTGGTCGCCGGAGTGGTTCGTCGACACCGACGGGAGCGTTCACCTCACCGCCACGCTCGATCTGGCCATCTATCACTACGAGCCCACGGATTCCACGCTGACCAAGTGGGGCCCGCCCAAGGCCATGAACATCACGGGCACCCTCGATGCCCAGGTTCTGAAGATAGGCAGCACGTATCACATGATCCTGCCGAACAAGCACGGCACCTCGTCCAGCTTCGACGGCACCTGGACCTGGGACAACAACCTGGTTCCGCCGACCTGCAAGGAGGGACCCGCCATGGTCCACATCAGCGGCGACACCTGGCGGTACTACTGCGACGACGGGAGCAATGGCCACGAGCGCTCCAGCCTCACCACCGACCTGTTCCAGACCTGGTCGCCGCTCCAGACCTTGCCCGTCGTCGGCAACAACATCAGTCAGGGCACCGTGATCCGCGGGGACACGGGCCACCCGTTCTAGGCCCGGCGCATCACCCGGCGTTCCGCAGCCCCGCCGCGATCCCCAGGATCGACATCATCAGCGCCCGCTCCAGCCGCGGCCGGTCCGGCGCGTCCGCCGGCGTGGTGCGGTAGCGCGCCAGCAGCTCGATCTGCAGGTGGCTGATCGGATCGATGTAGGGATCGCGCAGGTCGATCTGCCGCGCCAGCATCGGGTGCCGCGCCAGCAGCGGCGCCTCGAAGGTCTCTTCCAGCGCGGCGCGCGCCCGCCCGTAGGCGTCGCGCAGGAGCGGGAAGAAGCGCTCGCCCAGCTCCGGCGTGCAGAGGCGCAGGTAGTGCCGCGTGATCTCCGGATCGGCCTTGCCCAGCGCGGTGGCGGCGCTGTCCAGCGTGGAGGCGAAGAACGGCCAGCGCTTGAACAGCTCGCGCCGCAGCGGCAGCGGGATCGTCTCCAGCCCTTCGCCGACGCCGAAGAACGCGGGCAGCGGCAGCCGCACCTGCGTCCAGGACATCACCCACGGGATGGCGCGCAGGTCGGTGATGTCGCGGACGCGCCCCGAGCGGTAGACCGGGCGGCTGGCGATCTTCAGCGCGCCGATCTCGCGGATCGGGGTGAGCTGCTCGTAGAACTCGAAGAAGCCCGGCTGCTTGAACAGCGCGCGGTATGCCGTCGCCGACGCCTGCGACGCCTGCTCCAGCGCGTCGCGCCACGCAGGGTCCAGCGCGGCGTGGTCGTCGCGCGCGTGGCGCACGTCGCGCGCCGCCGCCTCGCCCAGGTGAAACAGCAACTGCTCCAGGTTTCGGTGGGCCAGATCGACCTGGCTGTAGCGATCGGCCAGCGCCTCGCCCTGCTCGGTCAGCCGCAGCCGTGCGCCGACTGTGCCGGGCGGCAGGCTGGCGATGGCGCGACCCGCGCTGCCGCCGCCGCGCGCCGTCGACGTCCCGCGCCCGTGGAAGAACCACACCGCCACGCCCAGCGGGCGCGCCGCGGCCGTGATCGTCTCCTGCGCCTTGTAGAGCGCCCAGTTCGCGGCCAGGAAGCCGGCGTCCTTGTTCGAGTCGGAGTAGCCGATCATCACCTCCAGCCCGCCGCGCCCGCGCACGTGCGCGAGAAACAGCGGGTTGGCGAGCAGGCGTCCGATGATCGCCCCCGCGCCCTCCAGATCGGCCAGGGTCTCGAACAGCGGCACGACGTCGAACGGCAGCGCCGACGCCGGCCGGTACAGGCCGACCTCGCGCGCCAGCACCATCACCTCCAGCAGGTCGGACGGCGCGTGGGTCATGCTGACCACGTAGGCGCCGCGCGCCCGCCAGACCTGGAGCGCGCCCAGCGCCACCTTCAGCGCCTGGGTCGTCGGCTGGTGGCCGACGGGCGCCAGCGGCCGCGCCGACTTCAGCTCGTTCAGCAGCAGCGCCTCGCGCGCGTCGCGGTCCAGCGCGACGTAGTCCGCGCAGACGCCGCCCACGCGCAGCAGCTCGGCGACCGCGGTGGCGTGGGCGCGCGACTCTTCGCGCAGGTCCAGCGTCACCAGGTCCAGGCCGAACACCTGCGCGCGCAGCTCCAGCGGGCGCACCTGGGCGTTCGCCGCGCCGCCGAGACCGATGCGGCGCAGGCCGTCGCCGACCGTCTTTAGATCGGCCAGCAGGTCGCGCGTCTCCTGATAGGTCGGGTGCGCCTTGTCAGGACCGCCCAGCGCGCGCAGCTTGGCGCGCATGCCGACGCACAGGCAGCGGAACGGCTCGTCGGCCAGCGCCGCCGGGATGTCGATCGACGACAACACGTCGTCGATCTCCTGCCGCAGCGACTCGGGCAGGTGGACGCGCTGCTGCGACACCGACAGATCGCGCGCCAGCCGGTCCAGCTCGGCGGTGTAAAGCCCGATCGCCTCGCCGCGCGCGAAGTCCTGCGCCCAGCGGGTCACGTCCGGCAGGACGTTGGGGTTGCCGTCGCGGTCGCCGCCGATCCAGCTGCGGAACACCACCGGCGGGGGCAGGGTGGGGCGCGCGCCGTAGAGCGCCTCCACCGCGCGCTCCAGCTCGCCGACCAGGCGCGGGATCACCGACCAGAGGATCGTCGGCAGGTAGACCAGGCCGCCGCGGGCCTCGTCCTCGACGGTGGGGCGGGCGCTGTGCAGCTCGGACGTCCCCCACAGCAGCGCCACGCGCGCCTGCAGCTCGTCGCGGGCCCCGCGCGCCCCGCTCTGGAGGTGATCGAGCGCGCCGGCGATCTCGGCCAGGTGGTGGCGGACGGTGCGCCGGCGCGTCTCGGTGGGGTGGGCGGTGAAGGTCAGGTGCAGCCGCAGCGACGCCAGCAACGCCACCGCGTCGGCGTAGCTCCAGCCCTCGTTCTTGAGCGCGGCCACCAGCGCCATCAGCGATTCGCGGCGCGGCGCCTCCGGAAGGCTGGTGGCGTCGCGGGCGGCGTTGATCCGCATCCGGTGCCGCTCCTCGGCGGTGTTGGCCAGGTGCAGGTAGACCGAGAACGCGCGCACCAGCCCTTCGGCGTCGTCGAGCGAGAGCGCGCCGATCAGTGTCCGGAGCTGCCCGTTGGCGGCCGCGGCGTCACCGCGGCGGGCGTCCTTGGTCAGCGCGCGGGCGGCCTCCTCGTGCTCGTACAGGCGCTCGCCCGACAGCGTTCGGATGGCGTCGCCCAGCGCGCGGCCGAGCTCGCTGACCTCGCGCCGGAGGATGGTGAACCAGGTGTCCTCGCTCTTGGCGGGGAGCTCGCTCATCCATCTGACATTGCACGAACGCGCGGGCGACACCAGCGCGCGTTTGTTAATTGAGTGTCAGCCTCCCGGCGACGCCGCCGGCAGCCGCCGCCAGCAGGTCCCCTCGTGGCGGGGCGGGATCTCGTTCGGATGCAGCATTTCGGCCAGGATCTCGGCGCTGTCGAACAGCATCGGGCCCGAGCGGTTGAAGTAGAAGTTGCCGTCGGCGGCGAAGGCGCAGCCGGTGCGGACCGCGGTCAGGTCGCGCCAGCCCGGCCTCTCCGTCAGCGCCGGCAGCTCCGCGAGCGTCCGCGTCAAGTCGAACCCGCACGGCGCGACGACGATGACCTCCGGGTCGGCCTCGACCAGCGCCTCGTAACGGAAGGTGGAGGAGGGCGCGCCCGGCGTCCCGAACACGCAGGCGCCGCCCGCGACCTCGACGAGCTCCGGCCCCCAGTTCCCCATCGCGAACAGCGGGTCGATCCACTCCAGGCAGGCGACCCGCGGGCGCCGCAACCCGTGCGTCACCTCGGCGACCGCGGTCAGCCGGGCGCGCAGGTCCGCCACCAGCCGGTGCCCGGCCTCGGCCGCCCCCAGCACCGCTGCGACCTGCGCGAACCCGTCCAGGATGCCCTCGATCGTCCCCGTGCTGAGCGCGACGACCTGGTGCCGTTCCAGCTTGGACGCGACCCCGTGCGCCAGATCGCCCGGGCTGACCGCGCAGACCTCACAGTGGGTCTGGGTGATGATGACATCGGGGACCAGCGCGGCCAGCTGCGCCTCGTCGACCTCGTACAGAGGTTGGCCGGCGTGCAGCCGCGCGCGCACGCGGGCGTCGATCTCGGCGCTGGTCCCGGTGATGTCGAAGGCGGGGCGGCTCAGAGCGGGCAGGCGTTTGACCCAGCTCGGGTGGTCGCACTCGTGCGAGCGGCCGACCAGGCGGTCGCCCAGGCCCAGCGCCACGACCAGCTCGGTCCCGCTGGCCAGCAGCGAGACGATCCGCCGGGGAGGCGCGGCGGCGCCGGTCATGCGCGCGCCTCCGCCTGCAGCAGGTCGGCGAACACGAGGCCGTCGCGCGCCACCACCTCGCCGGCCTGAATCGGGATCGGCCGCGCGAACATCGGGCCATCATAGGCGAAGGTGTGGAACTCGCCGCGCTCGCCGCACAGGTCGACCGACGGCGGCAGCTCGCCGAGCAGCGCGGCGTCGAAGTCGCGCCCGGCGAAGCGTGGGTCGAGCGCCTTCGGATCGACGCAGGTCAGGCGCGCGCGCAGGCCGCCCGCCACCATCTCGGCTGCCAGCGGCGCCGTGGGACGCCCCCACAGGGGGAACAGGGGCCGCAGGCCGGTCGGCCGCAGCTGGGCCTCCCGGTAGCGCCGGATGTCCTCGAGGAACAGATCGCCGTACGCCACCGCGGTCACGCCGCCCGCCTGGGCGCGCGCCAGCACCGCCGACATGGCGGCCTCGTAGTCGGCGTTGCTGCACGGCCAGGGGATCGCCACCGGCCACAGCGGCAGCCCGGCCGCCTCGGCCTGCGCCCGCAGCAGCGCGCTGCGCACGGCGTGCATCGCCACCCGGTCGAAGGCTTCATTGATCGTGGTCAAGAGCCCGACCACCTCGACCTCGGCCTGCGCCCGCAGCACGTGCAGCGACCAGGCGCTGTCCTTGCCGCTGCTCCAGGCCAGGAGCGCTTTCGGTTTAGCTGCCATCCCCCGCCGCGAAGCCTAGGAGGGCGTTGCCGAGAAGGCAACGGTGAGCGAAG
>CAZTZM010000021.1:0-32449 GCA_964618005.1 uncultured Myxococcales bacterium | reverse complement strand
GGTCGAGCGATGTCTGGCTCTGCGTGCCGTCCTGCCACATACGAAAGTTGAATGCCATTCCGGACCGTTCCGTGACGGCGTCCTCCGCGATCGTGTTGAAGGTAGCCTGGGACATCGTCGTCGTAATCGCGGCCGTGTCGCCAGTCCGAACGCCCCAGTCTCCGCTCTCGGTCATGAAGTTACCGAATGCCTGTTGCCCACTCTGTTTACCACTCGTGTAGACGCCGTTCGAGAGGTTGGTGGCTCCGCCCATGTACCCCTCGCCAAACGCGAAGTCCTCGTAGTCGGAATAGCGGGGAAGGATCCAGGGATTGAAGGCGACCATGCGGTCGGGGTTGCCGGCCCGCGCCGCCACGGTCAACCGATTGAAGGGCGACGGGTAATAGATGCAGCCGTCATCGAACATCCAGCCGGCCAGCATGGTGCCGTAGCGATTCCCGATCTCGGTGATGATATTGATCCACTTCTGAATCGCGGTCTCCTTGCGGGCATAGTCGCCCGCGGACGAGACGGTCCAGAAGGCGTTCCACCAGTCCAAGTTCGGGTTGTCGTCGTGGCCCAGGTGATAGTAAAAAATCACCTTGATTCCCTGCTTCTGAAACTCCGTCAACATGGTGCCGAGGTAATCGATCTTGCTGGTCCGACCGGTCAGCACCTCGTCGATGGAGGCGATCGGCGCAGCGACGTAATACTGCGTCCAGGTGATTGACCATACGATGAAGTCAGCCCCTTCGTTTTTGATCCTCTGAGCAAACGCCGTCCAGTCCATATCGGCGTAGCAGGTCGGCCAGGTGCTGCCCGTCCCATCCGGGTTCCCCCCCCACTGCCCCCACTGATACATCATCCCGATCGGGTTGCTCTTCATCCAGGTCGACGTCGATTTGGTGCTGCTGATGTTGGCGTCGATGGCGGCCTTGGACGCCGCCGGGATCAGCTCGAGCGATTTGAATTGCATGTTGAATGTTCCCGAGGCCGACAAATCCACCTTGCTGGCTCCGGTCGGGATGTTGACCTGACCGATTGCTACCTTGTCCCATCCGCTCGACGAAAGCTTGAAGCTCACCTTGCTGCTGCCGTCCTGAACGTTGACCGTCGCGCCACTTGATCCGTTGATCAGGGCCGAGACGTAGAAGCTTCCCGAGATGGTCGAGGTCACGGTCCACTCGAATTTCTGGTTGGCCGAATTCCAGCCAGTCATGTAATCCGACTTGAACTTCTTGGTGGTGTCGAGATAGGTCTTCGCGATGGCGCCAGTCAGTGTCGCCTGGTCGCCTCGCAGGTAAGAGATGTCGTTCGCGAACAGGTCGACGGTCCCCTTGGAGCCGTCCATCGCCGTGAACCAGGTCGTCAGGTCCGCGAGGGTGGTGCCGGTGATGCCACCGGCGGCGCCGATCCCGTTGCCGCCGGCGGAACCGCTCATGCCGCCGCCGGCATGGCCTCCCGCCGGGGAGCCGATTCCCCCGGAGCCTGTCAGGCCGGCGCCCGCGCTGCCGAGCGTGCCCCCGGCGCCGATGGCGCTTGCCCCCGCTCCGCCTCCCGAACCGGGCACGTTCCCGCCGCCGCCCTGATGGCCGGCCACATCACTCAGGCCTCCGCCTGAGCCCGTCGCGCTACCGCTCGTTCCGGCGCCTCCCGATCCGCTGTCCCCGGCGGCGCCGGTCGAATTGCCGCCCGATCCCGACCCGCCGCCCGAGCTTCCGCTTCCGCCGGCACATGCCGTGAGGAGTGCCAGCAGGCCCGACAGGTAACCCGGAGTTCGCATGCCCATGACCTGACTAAAGGGCAGTCACGTCCAAAACCTTATAGCGCCCCCTGCGCGACACGGGTGGTCGGCGCAAGACAACATGGCGCACTCCATCCACGTGGACGACGTGCGCGCCGCCGCCTGCCGGGGAGCGCCCCGGCTGGTCGCGGAGGAGAATCGGCCCCGGGGTACGAAGCGCACCGAGACGATCCAGCTCCACGCTGACCGCCGCACCGCGGGGGAAGCCGTCCCTGGAGGATCGACATATCAGATGATCCGGCCGACTGTCGGCCGTCCGGAGAGCGTTGCAGTCACGCGCACCGTGTCGCGCACTTGCTGAGTGTCAGGCGCCGTCGAAATCGAGTGGCTCGAACCGCGGCGCCAGCAGGTGGTTGAGGACGAAGGCGACCAGATAGGCGAACCCGCAGATGTCGAACAGCACCGCATAGCCGGAGCCGATGTCCCCCGCGGCCTGGAATCGATCGAGCAGCCGCCCGGCATAGATAGGGAAGATGATCCCCCCCAGCGAGCCGGCCATACCGCCGATCCCGACCATCGAGGCGACGGCCCGTTGCGGGAACATGTCCGAGACCGTCGTGAACAGGTTGGCCGACCAGGCCTGGTGCGCGGCCCCGGCCAGTCCGATGAGCGCCACGGCCTGCCACGGGCTGGCCCGCGGAACGAGCAGGATCGGCGTGACACATACCGCGAAGATCAGCATCGCGACCTTGCGGGCCCGACCGACCCCCAGCCGGCTGCGCGCGAGGACGCCGGTCAGCCAGCCGCCGGCCACGCTCAAGACCGTGATGACAGCGTAAATGCTGACCAGGTAGATCCAGCTCGACTTGAGATCGAGGTGGCGGGTCGACTTGAAGTAGGCCGGAAGCCATATGAGGAAGAACCACCAGATGGGGTCCGTGACGAACTTGGCCACGACGAAGGACCAGGCCTGACGGCGGCCGAGGATCGTGCGCCACGACAGGCGGGCAGCGGTGCGCGACTCGTCGGGCGCCTCCGTGATGTATGCCAACTCGGCCGGCGACACACGCCGTACCCGGCCGGGATCGTCGTAAAGCGGCACCCAGAGCAGGAGCCAGCAGAGCCCCGCGACGCCCATCATGACGAATGGAACCTGCCAGCCCCAGCGCAACGCGATCAGGGGGACAACGGCGGGCGCGATGATGGCACCGACGTTAGAACCGGCGTTGAACAAGGCCGTGGCGAGCGCCCGCTCGCGCTTCGGGAACCAAAGCGCCACCGCCTTGATCGACGCCGGGAAGTTCCCCCCCTCGCCCAACCCCAGCGCCATCCGCGCCAGCGCGAAACCGCCCACCGAGCCGACCGCCGCGTGCGCGACGGCGGCCAGGCTCCAGGCGGCGATCGAGACGGCGTAGCCTATCCGCGAGCCGAAGGCGTCGATGAACGCGCCGAAGCCCAGCAGGCCGACAGCATAGGCGGCTTGAAAAACCGCGTTGACCTGGCCGAACTGCTCGTTGGTCCAGTGCAGCTTGTCGTCCAGGAGCGGTTTGAGCAGCGAGAGGATCTGACGATCGATGTAGTTGATCGTCGTCGCCAAAAACAGGAGGCTGCACACCAGCCAGCGGTAGCGGCTGACCGAATCAGAGACGACGGGAACGCTGACCGGCGCCTGCGTCATCAGTCGTTCTGCGCGCCTTCTTCGATCCAGTCGTAGATGAGCTGCTGCTGGTCATCCGGCAGCGCGTTCCCGGAGAAGACCGAGGTGCCCGAGGCCGTCAAAGCGACTGGGTCCGCGGGCATCTGGCTTCCGCACGGCGGCATGGTCTCGGAGACCTTCAGGTAGAGGATGCTGTTCTGGGGTTGCCCCGGGATCACGCGCGTTCCCATTTCCGAGCAGCTGGGACCGCTGCAGGGCTGGCCGACCAGCCCCCAGTACGCGTACACCTGCGAGCTCATATCGAGCGCGCTGTAGCGGATGCCGACGCCGTTGTAGTGGCAGAAGTCGTTGCTGCAGGTGGGGCGGATGATCTGCGTGTAGACCGCCGTAAAAGAGTGAGCCGGCGGCGGGTTGTTCGACCGATCGAGCGCCGAGCACCCGGCACCGAGAATGATCGCGCCGAGGAACGCGCCGAGCAGCGTTCGCGCCATGCGTCGCCTCCCATCCATGTCTCGTTTCGTCCTCATTGTCCGCCGTCGCTGCCGGCGCCGGGGTTCGCCTGAAGGCCGGCCCAGCCTGGACCGGCGTAGTCGGTGAACTCCATCCAGTTCTGCGGCGGGAAGTCGTCGGTCCCGCACACGAACGTCTGCGGGCAGGTGGCGCCCGGCGTGAACGGGCCGCCGCAGGTGCACTGGGTGAAGCTGGTCCCCGTGCAGAGCGCGTAGGAGATTCCGCTGCAGCCGGGGCAGGAGTCGATGGCGATGTAGTAGCCGGTCCCGCAGGGCGGCTCGGGATCCCAATCGGGTGGCGGCGTCCAGGGCCGGGCGCCGTACGCGACCGGCTGAAAGGCATTCGGCCCCTGTCCGCACCCGGTTCCGATCAGCGCGGCGCCGATCGCGCCGAACGCGGCGACCAGCGAGACCGCCCAACCTCTGCACCACGTTCGCGTCATCTCGCCATCCCTAGAAGAAATACAGAAACGTCGTCTCGACGCGGTTGTTGTGTGCGCTGGTCCCGTCGGCAAAGTCCTGCGCCACCCTTTGGTACGAGAGCCCGATGCGGATGGGCGGCGAGACGTCGACGAAGAGATTCCCGTCTGCGTAGCGCGAGGTGTGAAAGACGGCTTGCGCGTTGACCCACGGCTGCCGCGGGGAATCGGGGTGATAAAGGCTGGCGATGTTGTTCGAGTTTCCCCAGCTGTAATTCCCGGACACGAACACCCGGCCGGTCGGCGGCAGGTAGTACTGCACGCCGACGATCACGGTCTCCCAGTTGATCGTGTGGAGAAAACCATCCGAGTCGAAGGCCACCATCCCGGGATCGACATCCGGCGTGTACGGAAGTCCGACCAGCGGCGCCGAGCCGGGCGTCTGCGGGACCGACATGCCAGCCGCGTTGACCGGCGTGTCGGCCGGCAGCGGATAAGCGTTCGGCATCGTGGCGCCCGCCGTCATCCCCGTGTACTGGTCGGCGTCGCCCGTCCCGGTCACGAACTCGCCGGTCACACTCAGAGCGTTGCCGCGGTCGGTGCTGTCCTTCACCGGAATGATGGGGAGAAAGACGTCGATCGCCACCGCCCAGCCCGGTAGCCGGATCGGCGGCGCGGGCAAGGGCGCGTACGGGTCGACCGCGAACTGGCGAATCAATCCCGACACGCCGATGCCAGCGGGGAGCGCGCCCGTCCCCCCGCTTCCGGGCGTCGTCATCCCCTTCCAGTGGTTGAAGGCGAGACGGAGCCCACCTTCGACGTCGGGCAGCCCGGAGTCGCGCTGGGCCCCGCGCAGCGCGGCCGCCGCGACCTCGACATTGATCGGACCGGACTCGAACACGTGGCTCAGGCGCAGCTGCACGGTGCGGTTGAACAGCTCGTTCGGCAGGCCCAGGAACCCGCAGGTCGCGCCGAAGAAGTAGTTCTGCCATCCGAGCAGGTGGTAGGTCTGGCCGATCAGCGCATCGACGAACTCGTCCTCGATCTTCACATACGCGTGGCGCACCCGAAGGGCCGCGTTGTTGAAGTAGGCGGCTTCGGTGGTATCGCCAGTCCCCGGGGCCTGTCCGGGCGAGCCGCCACCGGCGTTGATGCTGGGCTGATTGCCGAAGAGATCGAACTCGAGAACGCCCGACGATCGAATGCCCCCGAACCGCGGCGCCTCGCCCTTGAACCCGAGACGGCTGTTCCGGATCGACGTCTGGAAGCGTGGATACGCGTCGGCCTGGGTCTGGATGTGGGCGAGGACGTTGTTGTTGAGGCCATCGTTGAAGCTGCGGGTGGAGTCCCGCATCATGTCGGCCTCGGCGAAGCCATAGAGCGTCAAGGTCCACTCTGACGTGGCTCCGGCGGTAGCCAGGAACGGCGGGCGAACGAACCATGGGTTCACGGGGTGTGGAGGAGTGGCCTGTCGCGTCGGGAGCGTGATTGGAGGCGCCAGTGCTGAGCGCTGCTCGTCACCGGCCGGCAACGTGTCGAGCGACTCCGACGAATCGTCCGACCGTGAGTCGTCCGAATGCGCTCGCACTGACGCCGAGTGAAGAAGGGCGCCGGCGATGACCAGCACGTTCAGAGCGCCCCGTAAAGCGTCGAAGGAGCGCTGCGCGAACGATGCCTGCCTCACTGTAAGATTCGGACGAGGGCCGCGCTCGCCGCCGGAACGTAAACGGAAACGGTATTGCCAGAGGTCGTCTGGGTGTAGGGTGGATTTCGATTCCAGACACCCGCCGTGGAGACCGTCGCGCCAGCGAGCGTGACGGAACCAGCTGGCGCGGTAAGTGATCCCGCTGGCGTTCCTTGGAGATAGATTGCGCTGGCGTTGCTGACCGCGGCGCCCAGGTTCACGGTGGCACTCACCGCCATCGTGGCACTCTTGTTGTCGAGAACAACGCTCGTGAAGCCGTCCGCCTTGATGGCGTATGCGGTGAGGTTCGGATTGCCGGTCGTCACTGCCGTAGAGACCACGGGCCCCTGGCCCGCCAGGTTGAGGAAAAGCAAGCTGTAATAGATCGGCTGCACCTGGACCACCACGCCCTTGTCCTCCATAATCGGCTCGTAATAGAAGGGTTTGTTTCCGTCCATCCCGGTTTCGCCGCCGTGCAGGTTGACGCCGCTGCCGCCATTCTCAGCGGTCACGAACATCAGATCGAGTCCCCAGAGACCAGCGATGAGTGTGTCGCTGACCCCCATCTGACCGTGCCCGGCGAATGTGTTGCATTCCCCGCAGCGATAGCCCTGAGGGATTTTGTTGCTCGTTGCCGCGGCGTTCATCGTGGACAACGTTCCCACGAGGCCCGCTTGCGAGGTGGGAGAGTCTGGATCGGGAGTCTGGAGACGGGATGCCGTCGCGGTAGTGCTACCGGCCGTACCCGCGTAGTAGTGCTGTGTCAAAAGCACGAGCTTGCTGCCGAACTTGGCCGATTCGTCCGCCGCAAACGGCGTCGAAAGCGACAAGGCATCGCCACCACCGCCGGCGGGACCAACCAATAGAACGCCCGGCGTGGCGAGGACAGCGGTTGCTATCGCCTCATATTGGGCCTTGATCGAGTCCCAGTCATAGAGGGGCGATTCAAAACGATTGATCTCGTTGCCGACTTCGAACCCGAGGATGCTGGCCCCGCACTTGCTTTGCGCGTAGGCCGCTTCAGCTGCGGAGGCGGTCGCGTTGTTCGATTTGTAGTTGACGCCGTAGATGATCTTCGTGCCAGTGGCCTGCAGGAAGCTGCATAGCTGGTCTACCATGCCGGTCGTGATACTTCTTGTGAACGGCGATCCCGACGGCTGTGCCGGCGCAGCTCCTGTTCCTGCCCAATTGCAATTGTCCACATCATCGGCTCCGAGGCGCATTACCGGGGACCCAACGAGCTTGTAAAGCGCGATCAGGTTCGTATTGGTGCTGTTCAGCGAGTCGTTCGTGATGTGGGTCTTTTCGTAGCTGAAGCCACCAAACTCGGGGCCGATGGTGCCGACCGTGTTGTTGAAGTTGACCGTCACGGTAGCCGCGGTACCGCTCCCTGTTGGACCGCCTGCTACGGGCGTACCCCATGATGGCCCCGCACCGGATCCGCCGGTTTCGGATGAGGTCGTGCCGCCCGTGCCGGTAGTGTTTGCTCCGCCAGAACCGGTAGCACCGCGACCACCCGTTCCTGAAAGACCAGAGGCGCCAGCTACACCGGTGCCGCTACCACCGGCCCCGGACGTTCCCCTGCCGCCAGTACCGGATCCGGTCGAGACCGCTCCGCCGCTACCGGTCGAGGCAGAACCTCCAAGTCCAGTCGATGTTGCGCCGGCCTGACCCGAAGATGTGCCTCCAGCTCCGGAAGAGCTGTCCCCTCCTGAACCTGACGCGGAGGTGCCGCCAGCGCCGGTCGTGGGTCCTCCGTTGGTTGTCGCTCCCGACCCGTAGCAGCCAGTGACGAAAACCGCCGTCAGGAATACGTGTCGCACTGATCGAACAGAGGTGAGTGTGGCGGTCTTTATCATCGATTGTGTCCCTTCGTGGGTCTCCGGTCACGGAGACTCGATTACCAGGAGGGGAGACGGTGGGAGTTCTGACGCTAACGGATGTTGCGCGTGTTGCGGGCCGCGCAAGGGATGCGCCGGCGAGTGTGAGACAGGCGCAGGGCTTGTCGGACCCGGAAATCAAGAATGCCGGAGCTGAAAGGCATGGCGGGTGATTCCGCAGCTCGGAAAGGGATCCACCTCGGCCGACCACGGGGGCGTGCCAGACGGATCAAGTACACGTAGTCAGGCGCAGAGTTCGGGTGGAGAAGGGGGGCTGTTCAGCAGCCCACCTTTGGTCGAATCAAGGAGGCGCAAGGTTTCTTTCGCGGATTCCTGCCGCGCGGGCTGTTGAAGGTGCGTGGCGAGTGGTCGGTCGTCGCGCTGACCAACAACCTCCTTAAGCTTCACACCGTCACGCGCTGAGCGCCGCCGCCTGTCCAGGCGCGAAAACGCCGGCCTGAGGGCTGCCTTTGCCCTCGGGCCCCGGCCGGCTACTCTCTGGCCCCTGCGGGCGAGAGGGGCGGTCCGTTAGACCGACCAGCAGCTAGCTAGCTACATTCCGGTGCGAAAGTGAGGCTTAAGTCAGGTTAGGCCCCGTGAATAACGTCCTGAGAAACCACAGCTAGGGCGAGGTCACCTCGGTGAAGGTCGTGTCCTCTATTCGATAGGCGACCCGCCGTCCATCCCGCTCGGTGGTACAGGCGCCTTCGGCCACGAGCTGATGAAGCAAGGCTTGGACGGTGCGCAGAGGCATACGGAGGCGTTCGGCGGCGGCGTTCGCGCTCAACGGCCCTAGCAACGCGAGTGCGCGCAAGACGCGATCGGCCGTCGGAAGGGCGCAGCGACCGTCTGGGACGATGATGGCTTCTCGGAGCGTCAGCGAGATAGTTGGAAATGCCTTCGCGCTGGCTTTACTTTCCTTGGAGGTCTCGGCCCGGCTGCCGGGCTCTGCTTCATTTCGGTGAATCTCGCCCATCGTGCCGAGCAGGGTTCTCATGCGGTGACAGAGGGTGTCGAGAACCGCTCGATGTCGGTCGCCGACGAAGGGAAACCCGTAAACGCTTTGGAAGAACCCATCCCTGCTGTCGCCGGTTTCGCCCGCCAGCGCCAAGGCTGCGATACCGGTCTCGGTGCGGGCCCCAGATCCAACCGAATCCCGGGCCAGCACCCTCGCCGGCGAAACGAGGCCGAGGCCTGGTAGTAGAAAACGACGACCTCTCTTGCCAGGCTCGCCGATCACGAAAGCAGTGGACGAGTCCACCTGAGGCTCCGAACTTTGACGGACTCCGATGCCATACAGTCCGGACGGGATGGCTGCGGTCGACCCGGTTCTCCACGCTGTTACGGCTTCGGGTACGCCGGTGCGGGAGGGATCGACGACCGCGATCAGACTGGCGGCCTCGTCCGCCAAAACAGGCCAGACTCGGGCCGATCTCTGAAGCTCCTCCGCGGCCCGATCGAATACGGCGCGATCACCGCCGCGTGCCGCCTCGAGAAACGCACGCAAACGACCCTGGGCTTCGGCCGACGGACTTGGGTGAGTGGTCGCGGCAGAGAACGCGCCTCCCGCCAGCAGAGTCTCCCACCCAATCCATCCAGACCATGTGCGGGGCGCGACCCGCGCGAGCGCTCCCAGAATATGCAACGCGAGATGCGGCCGCCCGCTATATCTCCTAATGCGCGCGAGCGCGATGTTGGCCAGGTATTGGTGGTGCGACAGAGATTCTGACTGTGCTGTGCGAGAGGCGCGCCGGCCCAGCTCGAGCGCCCTGTCCAACCCTCCGGTCGACAGTGCGACGAGCGCACGTAGGACCGCCGTTTCGACGACACATGCTGCAGCGCCGAGGCGGGAAGCTTCGTGATCTAGATCCTTGGCCGCGTCTTCCAGTCCCGCCAAGTCGCCGTTCAGCAGGCGTTGCCACAGAAGCGCCGCCGATAGGGCCACGCCCCCGAGGGTCTTGGTTTGCGCGAGAGGAGTCAGTCGCGTGTGGACATCGATCCAGCCGGCGAGGAGCGCCGAATCGAAGGTACAAAAGGCCACTCGCTCCATCACCGCGCAAGCCTGTGAAAGAGTTGGGGCGACCTGCGGAGCCATTCCGGCGAGGTCACGGGCGATCGTGAGTTCGGGGACCGGTCGATCAGGCTGGAAGGCCCACAGGACTGCCTCGAGTGACAGTCTCCAAGCACACATGTCCGGCTCGGGGCGGCCAGCCAATTGCTCTAAAAGCCGGTCGATTCCTCGGAGGTCACCATGTTCGGCAGCCTCAAAGCTGTTCCGCGCAACCGCGGTTAGGAGATCGTCGGCTCTGGTCATGAATCCGCCGCCAGGCAACTGATATAACGACGGAATGAATGTGGGACCCTTGGCAGCACCCGACGACCGTCCCGCAACATACACCTTCGTCGCACCGCTGGCGCCGGATCCTGTGAACTTGAATGCGCCCGTGATCCTGCCGCCTTTTGTTTTGATTGCTGAGCTCGCCACCAGTCAGTCCGAGCGGCCTCCGGCGCGCGTCCCACGCCCGCAATGGAAGTGTTCGCGGTTCCGGAACGCGATCGGACCAGCGTCGCGGGGACGGCCGTGGCGACGGCGCTGTGCGATCGGTATGACAATCGAGCTTTCTCGTGAAATGTCTGGCCGGGCTAAGGCATGAACAAGGTCTCGGGGCAGATGAAAACGCGCCGAGTTCAGACTCCGCCTCTCTCGAAGAGCGCCGCGGTTGTCGGGGCAATAATAGCCGCGGCAATGGTGCCCGCCTGCGAGAGTCCGACCGAAATCGTCTTGGTTATCGATACCAACCTAACAAAGTACGACGTTGACCAGGTAGCCATTTCAATAACAGGTTCGATGACCCAGACGCGGGTCGTCAGCGTGGCTCAGTCGCCTCCTTTTCCGTGGACCCTTGGGCTCTTGCCGGGTTCGGGATCGGGAGCGGTGGAGGTATCCGTCGCGGGATCGCTGCAAGGAGACCCAGTTGTCCAGCAGACGGCCGACACTCAGTTCGTCGATGGCCAAGAAAAGATGTTGCGGATCTTGCTGCTCGACTCCTGCGTCGGCGTCAGCTGTCCGTCCATGCCCAGCATTCAAACGTGTGCCGCGGGCGCTTGCGAATCCGCCGACGTCGCCGGACCCTCGTTGCCCTCCTGGTACGGATCGGCTCCAGCCAGTCCGATGCCTACGGCCACGACTCCCATCGGAGGCCGGACGATATGGGCGAACGGGTGGCATGCATGCGCCAATGAAGGAAACGTCCTCTACTGTTGGGGACAGAACTCCGATGGGGAGATCGGCGACGGAACACTGCGAAACGCTAACTCTCGGAAACCTGTTAAGGGCCTCGCGCGCCCGGCTGCAGTCGGCTTGGGGCAGCTCGCGACGTGTACCTGCGATCAGTCAGGCAATGCTTGGTGCTGGGGCAGAAACGTCGAAGGTGAGCTCGGGATCGGGAGCGCCTCGGCAAATGCCACGGCGCCGGTCCAGGTTCCAGGAGTGACTGACTGCCTCCAGATCACGGGAGGTGCCAACCATACTTGCATGGTTCACGGTGACAACACGGTGTCCTGTTGGGGACGCAACGATGTCGGACAGGCGGGACAGCCGACGTCGGCGAACGGCAGTTGTTCGGAAAGCTCGGGCACGACGGTTCCGTGCATCGTGTCGCCGGCTCGGGTCGCGGGTCTAACGAACGCTTCGCAGATCGTGGCCGGCGAGGAATACGCCTGCGCACTCATGAGCGACATGACGGTCGCCTGCTGGGGTGATAACTCGGCAGGTGAACTCGGCGACGGCACGAACACTTCACGGGCCACCGTCGCCACGGTAAAGAATCTCGCTAGTGACATCGTCGAGCTATCCGCGGGGCGCTGGCACGTCTGTGCCCGTCACCAGTCTGGGTCCATCTCGTGCTGGGGCGCGAACTCCAGTGGGCAGCTCGGAAACGGAAACACCGACAGCAGCTCGTCGCCCGTACCGGTAGCGAGTGTCATGGACGCCCTCCAACTCGCGTCGGGGCTGCAACACACCTGCGCGCTGAGGGGTGGCTCGAGGGTGTCGTGCTGGGGCGGCAACAGCGAAGGTCAGCTTGGAAACGGCGCCACCACAGATTCTCTCGCTCCGGTGGATGTGATCGGACTTAAACAGGTCAACGCCATAGCCGCCGGCTCGGTATTTACCTGTGCGCGCTCTCCGACCGGGGAAGCCTTTTGCTGGGGGGAGGATCTCGTCTACGAGCTCGGCGACGGCGCCACCACCAATCAATCGCAGCCCGTGTCGGTCGCTGGATTCGGCCCGATGTGAGTCGGCTATCCCACCTCGCGCCGGATCGACGAGCTTCGCTAGGTGAAGCGAGCTGCTGAGGCTATCGGATCAAGCGAGTTGCTGGGGCCCCTGGAGGTCGCGACCGAAGAACGCGCAATCACGGTAAGGAGCGTGGCCAACGGATGGTGGTACGGTGCCGGAACTCGTCCGCTCCGCGTGTACTCTGGCGGTTGACGGAGCAAACCCAGGCAATCTGGAGGCATGAAATGAAGCGCTCCCCCACTCTCGTTCCCGTCCTCGCTGGTCTTCTATTGAGCTCTTCGTGCTCCTCGGGCGGCGGGACAGCGACAGCAGGTAGTGGGGGAAGTGGTTCGGCAACCGGCGGAACGGTTGGCGCAGGTGGAGCGAATGGTTTTGGTGGCTCGGTGGGATCGGGCGGATCGGCCGGGCCCGGAGCTGGCGGCACAACCGGTGGTCAAACTGGCTCCGGAGGCCAAGCCGCGTCGGGCTCCGGTGGTAGCGTCGGAACCGGTGGCCTTTACGGAAGTGGTGGCGTCGGCGGTGCCGGCACAGGCAGCGGCGGCGCTTCGGGGATGAGTGGGTCGGGTGGGATGCTGGGACAGTCGAATCGCGTCCGGACGATCATTCCGTTGGACGCGAGCTGGCTCTTCAACTACGGCGACGCACCTGGCGCCAATGGCGCCACCTTCGCCGACACCGCGTGGAGAACCGTGAACGTCCCCCACGACTGGAGTGTCGAAGGTCCGAATCCCCCGGCAAATCCGTTTTCCCAGTCGGCCGCCACGACCGGAAGAGGCGCCTATGTCCCGTCCGGGATCGCTTGGTACCGGAAACATTTCACATTGCCGCAAGCTCTGTCGGGGCAGCAGGTCTACATCGAATTTGACGGAGTGATGGAAAACAGCGACGTCTACATCAATGGCGTCCACCTGGGCCACCACCCGTACGGCTACGTCAGCTTTCGATACGACTTGACCGCGGACGTCCAATTCGGAACGGCCGACAACGTCATCGCGGTGGAGACCAACACCACGATACAGCCCGCAGAACGATTCTTCGCTGGCGCGGGCATTTATCGTCACGTCCGGCTGATCGCTACCAACCCGGTCCACATCGGGCAGTACGCCACCTACGTGACGACGCCGAGCCCAACGACAACGTCAGCCACGGTGCACGTAACGACCAGCGTCGAGAACCACGGAACATCCCCGCAGAGCGTAAGCGTCAAAGGTACAGTAAGCGATCCAACGGGAACGGCGCTCGCGCCGGTGGCGGCACCGGCCCAGACCATCGCGGCCGGCGGGGCCTCGACGTTCACGTTCGACGTCCCGGTCTCGAATCCGAAGCTATGGGATCTGACCTCCCCGAACATGTACCAGTTACTCGCCCAGGTGCAGGTTGGTGGCACCACCGTGGACGACGACGTCGTCGCCTTCGGAATTCGCGAGCTGACCTTTGCGACGGGGATGATGTTGAACGGGAAAAGTGTCAAGTTTCAGGGAGTCGCCAACCACCAAGACTTTCACGGCCTCGGAATGGCGGCTCCCCAGCGCGCCATGCAACGCCGGCTGGCGCAGCTCAAAGCCCTGGGCGTGAGCGCCATCAGAACCGCGCATGACCCACCAAGCCCTGATTTCCTCGATCTGACGGATCGAATGGGCTTCCTCGTTCTCGACGAGTTCACGGACGTCTGGACCGCGCACAAGTACACCGACGTCGGGGACTACGCCGCCTATTTCAATCAGACGGCGACCGCCCCGACAGGCATGCCGTCTGTTCCGTCCGTTCCCGGCGTCACCAACACGGGCGCCACCTGGTGGCAAGTCGACTTCACCGGGTGGATCATGAGAGATCGCAACCATCCCAGCGTTGCGCTCTACAGCATGGGGAACGAGATCCACGATTCGATCAACACCCGGACGCCTATCCTCACCAAGATGGTCGCGATGAGTCATGCCCTCGATCCGTCCCGGAACGATACCCAGGCATTGCTCGATCCAGGGACGAGCGGGGACGTCGGAGGCCCGACGAACATGCTCCTGGACGTCTGGGGAGACAACTACAACGTGGCGAACTGCCTGACCGCGATGACCAGCGCACCGACGAAGTCGGGGCTCCTCACGGAGATGGGAACCGAAACCAGCACTTGGTCCACCGTGATGGCCAACCCGGGCTTGACGGGTGAGTTCATGTGGACTGGCGTCGACTACCTCGGCGAAGCCGACGGTGAATGGCCGCGGGTGGGTGGTAATGGCGCGTTGATGGACGAACTCGGAGCCGTCCGTGCGATCGGCTATAGTTGGCAAACAGTATGGGGTGTGCCGAAGACCACGCCACCGCCGACCGGAACGACCGCCAGCAAGGTGGCGGTGACGGCAGATCATCCCACCGTGTTGACCGACCTCAACGACATCGCGTTCGTCAAGGCAGCGGTCTCCGATGCCGCAGGTGGAGTCGTTACATCGTCGTCTACTCCCATCACGTTCGCGATAACGGGTCCGGGCACCATCGTCGCCGTCGACAGCGGGAGCATGGTGCAGGAGACGTTCCGCGGAAACGTCCGAAATGCCTACGAAGGGATCGCTTACGCTCTTGTGCAAGCGACTGGACCAGGGACAATCACGGTGACCGCATCGGCGACAGGGTTGACCAGCGGGATGGCCTCCATTCAGGCGACCTCTGGTGTGTTCGTTCCTTGCTCGGGCACCTGCAACTGAGCGACGGAAGCGGGCGCTTCACTCACGGGGTTCGCGCGCAGCGAATCCCGTAGAAGGAGTTTCGACTGTCCGGGAGGTCTCCGTCTCGAGCCGGAGGAAGGATGTCTTCGGTGTCAGTACCGAATGATCCCCCCCGAACGACGCGGTAGGAAAAATCGGTGAGATAGACGCAGTCGTGACAGGGGTCGACGTAGGGCGCGTACCAGTCGAGAGTCCATTCCCCGAGCTCGCCCGCCAGATCAAACTGCCCCCAACGGGCCATGCCGAGAGTCGCGGTTCCAACGGGTGCGATGTTCGCAGCGCTCGAACAGCCGGCAGAGCCAGTCGGGTAGTTGCAATCGGAGATTAGGTAGAGATTGGTGGTCGGATCGGCGGGTCCCCAGGGATACTCGCGCTGCTCGCTCCCTCCAGCGGCTGCATACTCCCATTCGGCCTCGCTTGGTAGAAAGCCACCATCCCAAATGCAGAACGCATAAGCCTCGTACCAGTCGACGCAATTCACCGGCAACGTTTCGTTCTGCGCCGGCTGGTCGGTCCAAGTGTGAAAAACCGGTTCGCAGGTCAGCCGCTGGTTCCAATCGGCCGCGGTCGCAGCGAGCTCGAGGGTGTCCGACGATACCCAGCCAGGTTCGTTACCGGCGCCGCCGCTGTCAGCCAACCCCATTCCACCGTTGAGATGTACGTGCTTGCCAGCGCCGGCCGGCGGCGTCCAGCCCGCGATGGTCGCCGCCACGAATGCACGGAAGCGGCCCACCGTCACCAAGTAGGCGTCGAGGCGAAAGCCGGTGACCGAGGCGGGGTCGCTCTCCCCGGTGGGTCCGCTGCCGTCGTTCATGTAGGTCCGAAAGTATGTGCCTCCGGAAACCTCGATACTAAGACAGCAGCTTGCTTCAGGTGTTCCACAGGCCGTGGTTCTCTCGGCGGTCCCCTGGCAGCTTGCCGCGTCGACCGTCGACCCCGAGCACGCTTCGGCGGAACAGGCGCCTGTTGCGCAGGACCACGCGCTGCACCACGTGCCATCGGCGCCACAGCTCTGCACCTCGGCGCTGGAAGCGCAGCGAGAAGCGGCTCCATCGCACGCGCTCGTCGCCGGTTGAATCCCGTCCCCAGGCGAGATGGAATCGCGGGCACCGCCATCACCGATAGCCCCGGCGCGCGTGGCCCCGCAGGCGGCGAAACCCAGAAGCATCAACACCGTCGATCTACGGAGAAACATCGACGAAATCGGGGGCCGTGAACGGGCGTGCCTGTGTGCGGGGTCGTCGCTGCTCGTCTCATCCACCCGTCAACCATGCCTGACCGGTGAGCCGAGATAAACAATCGCGCAATCATGGTCAGCGTAGCCGTCAGAACCCCGTGTTATTCACTTGCAAGGCCCCTTTGTCCCTGCCACATCGTACCGCAGCGATGACGCAGGACCCCGGGGACCAGTTCCGTACCCCCTCCCCAGAGGACGACCATGATGAAAAGCGACCTTCGTTTCTCGCGCCGCCGGTTGCTCAAATCCATCGGGGCCGGGGCAGCCTTGCTGCCGCTCCTTCGCGCCGATAAAGCGGACGCCGCTTGCTATGTGAGCGGCATCAAGCGCTGTTACATCCTAGCGTGGACGAACGGGATGCTGAGCAGCATCAGCAACTGGGCGACGGCAGGCAATGATCCAACCAGCTGGTCCTTGGGGTCCATGGGGTTTCAGGCGTCTCTGCAGCCGTACATGGCTGACCTGCTCCTGCTCAAAGGAGTCGACTACTCGTTCATAAAAGACATGCCCGGATCGGGTGAAAGGACCGGCCACGCCTGCTTCCCCGGCATGCTGACGGGGGCTTACTATCAGTTGCTGTCGACGGGGACCAGCTCCGACTTGGCCGGCGGCATCTCGGTCGACCAATACATCGGCACGCAGCTCCAGAAGCAAGGGTACAAGGGGCTGGTCAGTCTCAATCAGGGAACTCTGGTGGCCAGCACCGGACATCTGTCTTGGTCCGGAGCCGGAGAGGTTGTCCTCCCCAACACCGATCCTGCCAAGGTATTCCAACTGTACTTCCAGGGCGCGCTCCCGACGACGACGCCTACCACGACGAACAAGGGAACTGGCGGGGCCGGCGGGGCCGGGGGAGCGCCCGCGAACAACGCGAACGCGATTCAGAAGAGCATCCTCGACTACGTCATCAACGACCTCAACCGATTTTCGAACATCGTCGGAACGGAGGACAAACAGAGTATCGACGAACATCTGACGTCGGTCCGTGCGATCGAGTCTCGGCTTCAGAACATGGCCACTCCTCCAACACAGATGGATGGTGGTGCGCCGATATCAACGACCACGGGTACTCCTCCAGCCTGCAGCTTTCCGAGCACAACATCCGAGCCCACGGCGAACAGCACGGCGAACGTTCCTGCGATTACGAAGCTGCACATGGACATCGCGATCGCCGCATTCGCCTCGGACTTGACTCGCGTCGCAGTTATGCAAATCGGGGACCAAGGCGATGCGAACCTCATTCTGGAATGGCTCGGGTTCACGTCGGGAGGGCCGCTCGCCTCGGACCCGAACACGGGTGACGCAAACGGCTTTCACGCCATCGCGCACGAGAACACGATGCGCAAGGTGACCTGCGATACGTGGTTCCAGTCCCAGTTCGCTTATCTGATTCAACAAATGAAGAGCATTACAGATGCGACCGGCCAATCGATGCTGGACAACAGCGTCATCGTCGGAATGAACAGTATGCGAACCGGCACCCACGAGACCACAGGCGTGCCCGTCATGATGGCCGGAAGCTGCGGAGGCTACTTCAAGACTGGCCGAAGTCTGGCCTTGCCCTCCGGTACCCCCAACAACGGACTGTTGGTCGCGCTCTGTAACGCCATGGGTACTCCGGTGACCACGTTCGGCCAAGCGAGCTACGGTGGCGAGCTCACCGTTCTCAAAGGCTGAAACTGTTCGAATGCCAACACGCGAAGAGGGAATGGAGAACGCCCATGAAAGCTCCTGAGCTGCGGCCCTTACCGTTGTTGATTCTGGGAGTGCTCTCGACCGTAACCGCCGCGGCCTGCACCGGCCGGATCGGTGGCGCGGTGGGGACAGGACCGGGTAGTCCGACCGGCGGAGGCGCCCAGACAGGCGCCGCGTCCGGGTCTGGGGGTTCGAATGGTGGGGTTATCGGAAGTGGCTCCAATAGCGGAACGACCGGAAATGGAATGGCCGACGGATCGACCTCGACCGGGTCGGGTACGCCAGCCGTTCCGATTGCCACGACGGGTGCGCCGCCAGCCGAAAGCGCCGGAACGCTTGTGATGAGACGCGTAACGTACCGCGAGTACGATCACATGCTGGCGTACCTGATCGGTGACACGACCGCTCCCGCCGAAGGGGGCGACGCGTGGTCCCCCGACTCCCCAAACGTCGTGGGGTACGTCGCACCGTCAAGTACCGCCGACCTCCAGGTCGACCTCTTTAATCAAACTGCCAACACCTTGGTGGAGACAGCGCTTCAGGCGCTGGCCGCCGGAAAGACAGCCGGAAAGCTCACTATCCCCTGCAAGACGCCCACCACCAGCGCAGCCGAGACGACGTGCGCGACCCAGTTCATCACTTCCTTCGGCCTTGAGGCCTATCGCCGACCGATTGCGGCGGCAGAGCAAACCGATCTCCTGACGCTGTTCAGCACGGTGCGCGGCCTCGGTCTCAGCTTCAACGAATCGATCGGAGCGATCGTCAAGGGAATGCTGCAGTCGCCGAACTTTCTTTATCATTGGGAGATCGGACCTACCCCACCAGTGGTTGGTTCGGACGGGCTCGTGCCGCTTACCCCATGGCAGGTTGGTGCACGTTTGGCGTCGACCTTGTGGGAAGCCGGTCCGGACGACACACTGCTGCAGGCCGCGCAAGCGGGCCAGTTGACGACACAAGCTCAAGTCGCGGCGCAGGTGACCAGGATGTTGGCGGATCCACGCGCATCCAACGGGCTCTTCTATTTTCATGAGCAGTGGATATTCAACTTTGGTAGCCAGGGCCGCGATCTAACCCAGCCGTTGACGAAGTCGAGCCCCCTCTTTACTCAGGCGGTCGCGCAAGGACTGGCCACGGAGTTCTCCGACTTCGTAACCTCGGTCTACACCGGAGACGGGACGTTGAAGTCGCTGTTCACGGCACCATACGCGTTCGTGAATCAGGATCTTGGGACCATCTATGGCGTCACCGGGCCGGCGACGGGATTCGCCAAGGTCAATCTGAACCCCACACAGCGAGGCGGAATCTTCACGCAGACTGCCTTCCTGGCGACGATGGCGGGCGATTCGACTGACAACCCCGTCTATCGAGGGCTCTCGATCTACGAGAAGGTGCTCTGTGGCACTATCGGTTCGCCGCCTGCGAACGTGCCGCCGGTCAATTTCATTGCCAACGGCACCACCCGCCAGTCCTACGAAGCACACGGCATGTCGTCGTGTGCCGACGGTTGTCACAACCTGTTCGATCCTCCCGGGTTCTCTTTCGAGAACTTCGATGGCGACGGGGTTTACAGAACGACAGACACGGGCCTGCCAGTCGATGCCACCGGATCATTCGTGACACCCGCGAACGCGACGATCACGTTCCAAAACGCACTCGATATGTCTCAGCAGTTAGCCCAGAGCCCGGAGGCCCAAACGTGCATCGACCGGCAGTGGATGCGTTACATACTTGGGCGGGCCGAGACGACCGCGGAATCTGGATCGATGTCGATGGCGTACCAGACGGCCGCCGCGACCACGGGGTTCTCGCTTCGAAACCTGATGTCGAGCTTGATGCAATCCAAGGCGTTCATGTATCGGCTGCCGTCGCCGGGCGAGTCGCTCTAGTCGCTGGCGTGAGCCGGGCGATCGCTCTCATCGCGACGCTGACCCTGATCGGCATCGTCGGCTGCGGACGGAAGGAACGAGGGCCGTCGGTCGGCGCGATCGGCGGGGCTCCAGATGTGAGTCCTGGAGCTCATGGATCTGCGGCGGGGGGATCCGGAACGGTCGCTGTGCATCGGCATCAAACCGACCCATGGGCACGGTGGCCGATGCCGAATCCGCCGCTTCCGGGACTCCCGAATCCCCGTCGTTACGATATCGGCACGAAGGGCGTGGTGGTCGACGATGTCACCGGGCTTATGTGGCAACGTACGTTACCGAATACGTTCTTGACGTTTCGAGATGCTGGGCGCCAGTGCGACGAGCTGGCGCTGGCCGGTCACCATGACTGGAGACTCCCGTCGCGCATCGAGCTGGTGTCTCTCATCGATACCACGCGGACACAGCCAGCGATCGATGTTAAGGCGTTTCCGGATACGCCCAGCGATTGGTTCTGGACGTCCTCGCTCGCGGCCGGTGATCCGAACGCCGCCTGGTACGTGTACTTCTATTTCGGCTATCCAAAGACGGACGACATGAGCGGACGCTTCTCGGTTCGCTGCGTCCGATCTGACCGACCGGCTGCGGTGATGAAGCCGCGGTATGAGGTTCGAGCCGCCGATGTCACGGATCCCGGCACGAACCTACGTTGGCAGCGAGCTGTGTCTGCAAAAGCGCTCTCCTTCGACGACGCTCAACGATTGTGCGCTCGGCTGGATGTCGCGGGGCGGAAGCGCTGGCGAGTTCCCACGCTCGGTGAGCTGCTCACGCTGATCGACGAACGCGCAGTCTCGCCGATGATCGATCGTGCCGCGTTTCCAGAGACGCCAGCCGAACCCTTCTGGAGCTCTTCGACATTCGCCAACGGGAGAGAGCTGGCATGGTATGTACGTTTCGATCGAGGCGACGGCCTCTACGGGCGTCTCAGCGAGACATTTCGTGTGCGCTGCGTTCAGTGATTCAGATCGTTCCCTGTCTTGAGCCCAGTCGACGTCGGCGTCGGTAGCGGGTAACCACCAACAGTGCTAGGGCTGCAGCGCCGGGCCAGCCGTCCAGGGGTGGACTGTGACCAGCGACGTCGCAGCCTCCGCCTCCCCCTCCCGATCCCGTCGCGCTCGTTCCGCCGGTGTTGCCTTCGCGGCCCGCGGCGCCGGATCCCGTCTCACCCCTATTCCCCGTCTCGCCGGCGCTACCGTCGATCGAGTTGCTGGGAGTTGTGAACGTGCAGTAGACGACGTTGCATCTGGCACCCTGTGCGTAGCATTTGCAGTCCGTGTCGACGGTGCACCAACCGTCAGCACCTTTCGGACCCGTTCCGGCGGGCGTGCACGTCATCGATCCCGACGCAGTGTAAGTGCACACGTCGCCGCCGCACTGAGGGGTGGCGACACAGTCGATGTCGTTCGTGCAACTCGTGGGGTTGTTTGCCGCTATCGCAGCATTGGGTCCGAAGAAGAAAGCCCAGACCATCAGACAGGACAAAAACGTCAGTCGCTTGAAAGGTGTCATCCGTCACTCCGGTCATTTCGTGGATTAGGGCGAGGTGTCGACGTTGCCCAGCACAAAGACGTAGTCCTGATAGTCCCCATTGCCTGCCTCCTCGACCGCAACCAAGTACTGGTGAGGGATCGCGGTCCCCGTGCCGTCCTTTAGAGGGTAGCTCTTGACTCGATGCACCCCCGCCGGCGAGTTCAGGGCATCTTGCGTATAGTCGTAGTCGCCGTTGATGGTGTTCCCGCCCTCGTTATACTTCTCGGTTTTCTGATCGGAGTAGACCCAAAGGCCAAAGGGGGCACTGCCGGGATCAAACGTCGTCGAGCTTCCGGCCTGCAGAGGAGGATAGACCATCCGCGCCTTGTTCGATGTCTGCGCGTCCGAGATCATCGACATGGTACCCACCGTGTTCATCGTGCTCGCAGCGCTCGAGGGGTACCACCCATACGGCAAGACTCCGGCCGGCGAAAAGCGAGCAGCGACTGTCATCGTGACGAGTCCGGTTCCGACCTTTACGAAATGAGGGGCGGCGACCTCGTCGGTGCCGGTTTCGAGCCCCGGCAGGTCGACCGCCATCATTGAGGTATTCGGATTCCAGTTGTTCTGCGCCTGACCGACGTTGAGCTTATAGCCAAGCGTAATGAGTATCTGTCCGAGCGTCGGTTCGTAGTTTTCTTGAATCAGAAGGAGGCCGTAAACAGGCGTCGTCACGGAGGCCGAGCCGCAGGTAGCCGTGAGAGTGGTGCTCAGGAGAGTCGAGCCCAGGTTCTTGTCACTCGGGGGAGCGGGCAGATTCGAGCCGGTTGTCATCAGCTGTACGGTGACGGCCACGTCGGCGTCGGCGCCGAGCGTCATAGGAAAGGAAGTCGGGCTGGCGATCTGAAAGAGGGACGAGCCAGCGACTGGCGTGCTGGTCGTCTGAACCGGTATGCCGCTGGGACCCAGCATTAGCTGTTCCGTTTGCCCCAAGGAAAGTCCGGTGATCTGTATGGACGTCTGACCGCCGTTATGAAGAGTGATCATCGAGGTCGCAGGCGGAGTGGTCGTTGATCGGACGCCGGTTACGACCACCCTGTCGCCGTTGAACGTCAGGGCGCTCGATCCCGCACCGCCCGTGCCGATGTTAGCGCCGCCCGCGCCGGAGCTCCCGCCCGTCTTTCCAGCGCCCGTCCCGCCAAAGCCGGCGGTGCTGCCGTCGACTCCCCCCGCGCCAGTGGCGCCCGCTCCCCCGGTGCCGGCACTACCGGAGGTCGTCGATCCGCCGGTACCCATGCGCCCGCCGGTGGCTCCGTTTGCTCCTCCGCTTGCCGTGGGAGTCGTACCGCCCCCACCGGCGTTCATTGATCCACCGGTCGCCGAAGCCCCGGCGCTCCCGCCGCCCACAGAGCCACCGCTGCCCGTGGCTGCGGTCGAGCCTCCAGACCCCTGTGCGCCGTTGTCCGAGCCGGACCCACTGCACGAACCGAGGATCCACATCGCAAAGGCGAGCGCTAGAATCGATCGCGCCGAAGTCGAGAGTGTCGCAACCATTCAGGGTCCCTCCGTGGCTAGGCGACGTCGATGCCGCTCGAGCGTGACGATACAAGGGTTGGCGTGCAAAGACGCGATGCGCGCAATCATGGTTAGCAGATGGGGATCTTGTCGCCGACGAGCTCGCGGGAATCCGCCGTATGGGTACGGGGCCGTCTTCGACCCCTCCGGAGGCGAGCCCCAGACCGTGTCGGAGTGCACCGGACGGCGTGGTGCCTCTTTCATCGCTGCTCCTGCCGCCCTCCATCGTCCCGCCGATTCTTTGCCCAGGTGGTGCAGCGGGCGACGTCACGGCTTTCCCACGAAAGTCGTGATGGATTATCCGCCGAGGGATGCGGAGAACCGCCCTGCGGACACCGGATGGTCGGCCCCGCCGCCAGGTGCGAGCTCGCGGACGTACCGTCGGGCGTGACTGTGGCCGATCAAGCCGAGCCTGAGACAAAGAAACGAAACCTGTTGAATACGGAAGGCGCTGTTGGGCGCCACAATGACCACGGTTGCGGCGTCCTCGGTCTAAAACGTTTGTCGATCCCCATTGAGAGAGGGCGTGCCGTTTTCGGTATTGAGGAGTAAGTGCGTGCGTACGTGAACGGGAGCGCTGTGGAGGGCCGCCGGTGTTTCGAGAAAGGCCTCGCCCTCGGGAGTCGTCGAGTAGTTCACCTCATCAGGGCATGATACGGCCGCAGGCGCTCAAGTGTGTCCCCGCCGCGGTGGCGTCAACCGCGACGTTGACCGTCGACTGGGCGTACGCTCGACCCCCGATGCCGGCACTCAGGACAGTCAAGAGACTCGCGACAAATAGTCGATAGCTCCGGTGTCCTGCGTTCATCCCTGTGTTCGACGCGGTGGTGAGGCTGGCGTCGCACATCGATCCGGCGAGCGATCCCTGGAACAAGGTCAGAGAGAGAAAGGGCCGAGCTCCCATGCGTCAACGTAGTTCCGGTGGCAACGCGAACCATTCCATAGACGTTCGCAGAGAAAAGCGCGTCACGGGTTGGCGGACGTCGCCCAGGTGTCGGGCGCCGCTTGACCTTTCTTAACACCCGTCACAATTGCGCTGACGATGGTTGGATAGGTCTGAGCGCCCGTCGTTCTGTTGAATAGTGCATACGAACCGTTGCCCGCTCCCCCGTTGTCCCACCACACAGGTACCATTCCTGCAGTCGTCACATCTTGAGAATATGCCAGGGCTTGTGCGGCCCTGTTGCTCGTTGCTTGGGCACCCATGGAACCCCATTCGCCGATGACGAGTGGCTGAGTAGGCAACCAAGTGCGAATCTGCTGGGAGATGGAGTCCTCCATGCTGGTGTAGTCGGCGCTGCTTCCCCATGCATAGGGTGTTTCGCTTAAGCCGAAGTTTGTCGGGTAGTAGGTGTGAAGCGATATGAGGAGGTTTGGATCGTTGATGATTGACGCCTTCAGCATCGATTGAATGCCCGACTGGATTGGACTCGCGCCGACGGGTTGGATCATGATGATGCGCGTGCTATTGGCGCCGCCGGTGGCGCGAACGCTATTGACGCAGGCCTCTAGGTACGTGTTGAGATCGGCCAGCGTCATTGCGTCGGTGCCACTTGCGTTGTGTGGCTCGTTGAAGCACTCAAACATTAGATGATTATCGAACGACTTGAAGGCCGTGGCGATCTGGGTCCACACGGCCGCGACCTCAGCCGCCACAAGTGCCGCGCCCGAGGCTGTTTCGGGAAACGTGACCCATTGGCCGTCAGCATCGTGGTGTGTGTTTACGAAGACGAACATACCAGCGTTGACGGCCCACTGCGCCGTCTGTGTTACCTCGCTCATCCACGCCGGATCGATCGTATAGCTCGGGCCGGCACCAATGTGGTCCGTCCAGGTTACGGGAAGCCTGAGGGTATTAAAGCCGGCGGCGTGCACGGCATCGATGAGGGTTTGAGTGGGCGCAGGGTTTCCCCAACTTGTAACCTGAGGAGCGCCATCAAAGGAGTTGCCCAAGTTCCAGCCCGGCGGCATGAGCTTCACCACCTGCTGTGGAGTGAGCTGACCAGTCGCTCCGCCGAAGCTTCCCCCGGTTCCAAAACTCCCGCCTGTTTCCGAGCTTCCGCCCGCACCGTGACCCGCAGCGGCACCGGACCCAGGCACACCACCGGTCGGTGTGGTGCCGCCGGTACCGACGGTGCCGCCTTTCCCGCCCGCGGCGATTCCACCGGTGCCACCTGTAGCCGGACCGGTGCCGCCGCTGCTCGTACCAGCGCCGCCTGAGCCGCCCCTCCCGGCAGAGGAGCCGCCTGCGCCCGTACCAGTTCCGCCCGCACCAGTTCCGCCCGCAGCGCTTCCGCCATCGCCCGCATTGGTGCCACCCGTGCCCAAACCGGTGCCAGCAGTCCCCGTCCCGGCGCCACCAGTGCCAGTGAGGCCGCCGGTGCCGCCGCCAGTCGCACCACCGGTCTCCGACAGACCGCCGCTGCCGCCTCCCTCAGTGCCGCCGGAGTTACCACAACCCGGCGTTAGCAATACAAAACTCAACACGCCGAAACCAGTTACGGCCAGAACGAGTTTTGTCGACGTTACGAGAGGCATCATACGTCTCCTTCGGTACCGAATGCGAATGTGTAATTGCCTGTCCGCGTCCGGTATCCAGCCGGACATCGAACAGAACGACCTGTCACGTGGGCGATAAGGTCCGTTACCCTGGACTCTGCCAAACCATCCTGTAACGCAGCTCAAGTGCCGTTGGCTTCGAGGCGCAGGTAGTCCCATTCGAGAGCAGCACCGGAGCTCTTGATGGCAAGCGTGTTCGCGCCTGCCTTGAGGGCACTCGCGGCGAAGACGATCTGCCCATCCCAGAAGTACCCGTGACTTCCAAGTCTGGTGACCGCGTCGCTCTGATTCTGCGGGGCTAGGGTTCCGACCTGCGTGCCGTTGACAGTCACTGTCAGGCTGCCTCCTTCATTCGCAGCGAGGGCCACATATAGCCGTGCTTCGCCGGTCGGGGCGGCGCCCATCGTAAAGTTAACCGTCCAAGGGGACGTGTCCATGTCGGAGTAGTTCCAGACCTTCGAATAGTCGTCGGTTCCCACCGTATAGGTGACGCCCGTGCCGAAGTTGGCGGCATACGTCTCGTAAGACGTCGCCCAATTGGTGTAGTTGATGGCGCCGTTGAAAAACTCGTGCGAATCCCGGTCTGGTACTCCGATCTCCCAGACGGTCGCCGCCGTGCGCGGTGGAGTGATGGTCACGGTTCCGAGATTCTGTGTCTGTCCAGCGGCCACGTCGATGCTGGCAGTCGGTTTAGTGAACGGCGTCAAGATGCTCGAGTTGGGGATCTTTCCCGCAGCCGTCGTGAAAGTACCCGCCGCGCCGCGGCCAAACGCCCAGAGGGCGTATGTCCCAGGTGTGACGTTGGGAATGGTGAAGGACCCATCACAGCCTGTCTTGACCCAGTACTGGTAGGTGAAGAACTGGGCTTGGGGATCGAGGCCGTCGTCGGGGGCCAACCCGATCCACATGTCCCCAGGCGACGCGTTAGGCGCGCCGGTATCGGCGATGGTTAAGGTACCAGTCACCCTGCCACGTCCCGCCGCCGGCACGTAGTTGCCGTCGCCGCCGGGGGGGTTCACGAACCACGAGTAGGGCCACGCGGCCTGCTCGGCCTTGGCCTGGGCAATGGCGTCCGCGAACAGCAGGGTGTTCGCGTTGGCGGTCCCCGCCGGAACACTGTTGTTGTAGTAGAAGAACGGACCGTAGACCTTGCTGAGCTGCGTTCCGGCCGGGATCGTCTCGGAGACCTCGTTCTGCGTGTAGTGGCTTCCCCCGAGCATGTTCAAGAGATCCGGACCGTTCAACATGCTGCCCATGAGCTCGCGCTTCTTGGGGCCGCCGTTGTAGTACTCCTTGCTGCCGAGAGCGATGAACATGCCGATGTTCTTCGCGCTCGAGCTCCATCCCCAGGCATCCGTGTCGCCGAAGTCGGCTGTCCAGCTGTATTTACAAACGTAGACTCCGTTGGGTGCCTGCTCCACTTCCTTGGGGGCGCCGGTGACGGCGCTGCCGTTTACCCAGTCGCTCTCGGTCGTGTCTAGCCATCCCGTTGCTCCTCCTACGCTGTTGGCTCCGTCGCGGAGGGCGTCGAGGCTGTTCCAATCGAAGATGGACCCGTTGTACACGTTGGAACGCCACTCCCCGCCATTCGTCGCAGCGTACGTTGCGGGGTGTGTCAGAATGCCGGCGGCGTAGAAGCCGCTGCTGCCGCGCAACAACGCGTAATCGATGTCTACGTCGAGGTTGTTGGTGCTGCCGGTCGTGTGGATGCGCACCTCTGCTTGGTTGCCCCCGTTGGTTGAGGGATCGGAAGTCAGTGTGCACGTGCCGTTGCCCGCTTCGAGCTCCCAGTAGACTTGCCCGCCACTATCTCCACCGGCGAGCACGTCGGTTCCCTTGTAGGTCCACGTGTTGATCGTCCCGCTCGCACACGTGATGACGATGTGTTCGATGCCGTTATCCAAAGTGTAGGTACCGTTGCCCTTTGTAGCCGTGACGGCGGCTCCGCCTGGTGTAATCGCTCCCGCAACGTGCGTGGCCGTAGGCGGGCATGCCGTCCGGTACATGCCGGGGTAATCCGTACCTTGGGCGACGAGAGAGCATGCCGTCGCAGTGTTTGCCGGCATACAACCTTGTGCGCTACCACCGGCGCCGGAGTTACCGCCGGGACCTCCCCCGGCAGCTCCGCCGGTGCCAAAAGCGGTTCCTCCGGCACCAGTGCCGAGAGCTCCGCCAGTGCCAGGAGCCTTCCCTCCGGTACCCGTGCCAGTACCTCCGCTCCCTGTTCTGCCACCCGTTCCTATGGTTGTGCCTCCTGTACCACTGGCCGAGCCTCCGCTCCCGGTCCCCCCTCCCGTCTCGTTGCGTGTGCCCCCGGCGCCCGTGACAGCGCCGCCACTACCCGAGCTGGTTGCACCGCCGGTCCCAGTGAAAGTGCCCCCGCTACCTGTTTTGCCAGGTGAGCCACTCGATCCACCAGTTGCGACCGTACCTCCCGCGCCACCGTTGGCGCACGCGATCACCAAGAGGCCAGAAGTCGCCGCGGCAAGGACCGCTTTGATAATCACGGGGACTGTGCGGTTCACTAGGCACTGTGAGTTCATCAGGTTCTCCCGATAGTCCATCAATGACGGCTTCCGAATGTTCGCGAGATGGTCACTTGGAGACGTTGTCAGGGCACCAGTCGCTTCTCCACCCACGGCCAAAGCCACGCCCGCTAACTAGCAGGGTGCGGTCCGACCTCGCGTCTCGTCGACGCACCAGAACTCTGTCCGAACCAACTCTTGGGGTTCAGTGGGCACCAACGACGACAGCCTGCCACAAGCCTCCTTATGGGGGGCTGTCGAGCTTTGCGCGGATTGCGGCCCTGAGTCACACCGCGGCGAGCCAGCCCGGCCGGCCCATCCTTTCTCAGGGCGAAGCGACAGCAAGTCAACCCGCTGGAGTAGTCGGCGCGTGAAGCGCGCACGGGTCGTTAGTGTCAAAACCCGGGCGGTACACTATACAACTGGAGGTCTTTGCGAACAGAGACGGATGATCAGGCAACCGCTGCGGTGAGCAAGGGCGTCACCTGCACTTTCCTCGGTCCTTCGAGGGAGGGGTCGAGCCCGTGCTTGGGCGAGATGACCTGCGATAAGAGGCCGCAGGGGCGCGGCGCCGTCGGCCGTGTGATCCTCCTTTCGGTCGCGCTTTGGGGCTGCGGCAACTCGTCGACGCCCAGCGGAGGCGGCCTGACCGGCGCCGGCGGCTCGGATCGGTCGTCGGAGGGCAGCACCGAAGGGACTCCAGGCACGTCGGGAACGACCGACGGACGTACCGGGGGAGCGGCAGGCAGCGGAATCACGACAGCCGCGGGTGGCGGCAATGGCGCAGGCGGCGCGGTAGGAAGCGGCGGAGGCGCCGGGGCAGGAACCGTGGGCATCGCTGGTACCTCCGGTTCGGGCGGCCGCGGTGGATTGGGCAGCGGTGGCTCGGCGTCTGCGGGAAGGGGCGGGGCGTCCGCGGGCGGCGCAGGAATGATCGGCGCGGGCGGCGGGACGATCGGAACCTACGGTGGGGGAGGGATGAATGGCGGTGGAGGCGCGGCCGAACTGCCTCCGGCGGCTAGCGTCATCAGTGTGCTGCGCCTGGCGAACTCTTACTTCGTCGCCAAGTGGCCGAACGCCGGGACGGCGATCGACAGCTCGCACCCGAGCAACATTTGGACCCGAGCAGTCTATTTCGAAGGTTTGATGGGGCTCTATGGCGTCGACCCCCAGCAGAGCGACCTCGACTACGCAGTGCAATGGGGGACCAGCCACAACTGGGGGCTCAACGAGGGTCCCTCGACGACGAGCGCCAATGATCAATGTGCAGGTCAGACGTACATCGACCTCTACAACATCAGTCAGCAGGCTATCCGCATCGCCGCCATCAAGGCCAACATCGACATGGTCGTGGCGAGTCCCATGGTAAACGCGTGGACTTGGGTCGACGCCATCCAGATGGCGATGCCGGTGTTCGCCAAGCTCGGAGTGCTCGAAGGGTCCACCTCTTACTTCGATAAGATGTACGCGATGTACTCGTACACCCGGAACGAGTTAGGTGTGGCGGGTCTCTACAACACGACCGACCACCTGTGGTGGCGTGACACGACCTTCATCAATCCTCCCTACGTCGAGCCCAACGGAAAGAGCTGCTACTGGTCCCGGGGGAACGGCTGGGTCTACGCCGCTCTGACCCGGGTCCTCGATGCCATCCCGTCCAACGAATCGCATCGAGCCGAGTACCTCGCCGACTTTCGGGCAATGTCCGAGGCGCTTCGTGGCGTGCAGCGCAGTGACGGCTTCTGGAATGTGAGCCTGTTCGATCCGACCGACTACGGCGGAGACGAACTCACCGGCACCTCGCTGTTCACTTACGGAATGGCCTGGGGCGTCCGTACTGGGAACCTCGATTCGCAGACTTACCTGCCGGCGGTGGCCAAGGCCTGGGCCGCGATGGCCAGCGCAGTTCATTCGACCGGATCTCTCGGCTGGGTTCAGGGGACGGGCAAACAGCCCTCAGACGGCCAACCGGTCACGTACAATAGCGTGCCGGACTATGAAGACTTCGGCCTCGGCTGTTTCCTCCTTGGCGGCAGTCAGGTCGCTCGTCTGAGCAATCCATAACCTGCTCGTGCGGCCAAGCGCCATCACGCCCATGCCGAAGGACCATGCTTTAGGGGATGTCCTCAATTAAGCCACACCAGGAGGCAGACGACATGGACGGCCGCCAGGAAAATGGTGGCGTCCGGTCGTTCCGGCGGTCGACCCATTTGCCGGGCTGGAACTGGATCCGGCCGCGCGGCCACTCAGCGCGAGGAACAGATAGGCGGCGAGCGGGATCCCGGAGCGGGCGCAACACAACTGCGAAGAAGGCAAAGTTCGATGGGAGTGACGCATCGGGGGGGCGAATCTATCGTGAGAAAGGAGATGAGCGTCCTGACGCCGGCCGCGCGACTCGCTCTGGGTGCGTCGGATCGAGGTGAGAAGCCGCGTTCGGCCATCAGATCCGGTCGCGTGCGCATCGCTCGATGCCGTGCTCCAGCCTCCCTCACATTCCATAGCCCGCTGCGACGATGTTCGCCTGTACCGCGTCGGTTGTCGCGATGGATGCTGCGCCGGATGTCAAGACGCCTTCGAAGAAGTTCCCTTGGGCGGTTGCGGTGTTATCGCCGCCTATGCCAAGAATAATGGCGCCCTGCTTCTTCATCCGACTATAGCCGGCCGGACGCTCACCATCATACATGGTCATGAGGGTCCCCATTTGGGCGTTTCCGCCCCTTAATGCGAACGTCCCGGATCTCCCAATTAGCATCGCGGTGACATAGGGCGACGTCAACGGCGTATCCATGGTGTTCGCGGCAAAACTCGGTCCCGCGAAAACGCCATTCTCCATGTCGGCCATGACCCACGGACCGTTGCTAGCCCCTTTTCCTTGGTGCGCATAGTTCCCGAAATACACGGCCTCCATAGTTCCGGCGCCATCATCTGTGTTGTTCGTCTCAGCGTTTCCGTAGTCGAAGCAGCAGCTGCCATTGAAGAAACTACCGCTGGTTACCATGTATTCAGTTTCCGGCTGGTCACCGGTCGCGATGCCCATGGTTTGGTCAACGCGGTACCCGTATCCGACCGGAAGGTGGACGCCGTAGACCGTGTGGCCGGAAATACTCAATTTGAGAGCCATGGCGTCGGCTTCCGTGTCGGGCGTTTCCTTCCTTTGACCGGGTGGCCCTTGCTTAAGGTGATTATTTCCGCCCGACTGATCGTAGATGATGGAGATCGTGCACGTCGTACTCGCGCAGAAGGAATCCTGCGTGGCCGAGGCAGCGAAGCCACCGGCGCTCAACACCCCGACATCCTTTGTCGTCTGATCCGACGCGCGCGTGATCTGGTAAAGAGTCCCGCTGTATCCTGTATAGAGCGCGCGTACCGTGCTGTGCGCCGCGACGCACGGGGTTCCGCCCGCAGCGAAGATGTCGCAAACGCTCATTCTGCTCGACATTCCGCCGCTGCCCGAGCCGCCGGAATTGCCCCGCCCGGCGGCGCCACCGCTAGCGCCGGGGACGCCGCCGCTGCCGACGGAGCCTCCGCTAGCGACGGAGCGTCCGCCGCTGCCTCCCGAGCCACCGCTTGCGCCGGTGACACCGCCGCTACCTGTCGAATCTCCGCTGACGCCGAACCCCCCGCTGCCGGTCGAGCCACCACTGGCGCCGGTAACGCCGCCATGGCCTGTCGAGCCTCCGCCGGGGCCGTAGGTGCCGCCGCTACTTGTTGAACCGCCGCTGCCGAGGCCGCCACCCGAACCGGGCTGATCGTTGTCACTTGGCCTTCCGCCGGTGCCGAGCCCGCCACCCGAACCGAGAGCCCCCCCTGATCCGGCCCCTTTGCCCCCAGTTCCGCCGGCGCCGTCGCCACAACCGAGAGAGACTAGGACGCCAAGAAACGCGAGCTTGGCGAGAGACACCGCTGGAGTCCAAGAGAGTTCGGCTCTGGCGGCGACGATCTCGTCGCGGATGCGAGTGTTGTTTCCCATGCCTTGAAAGGGGCCCTGGGTCCAAAACTGATTCAGGCTCAGCAAACTCGAAGTCGACGATGATGCCCACGCCACTTCGATGCAAGGCGTCGCGGAGGCTAACGGCATCGACCTTTGGCTGCGAGTGGGTTGATGTCAACGGAGCGCATTGTATAGAGCGCCGGAAAGTGAGGGGGCCTCTTCCGCAGACCCGGCTTCCAGCTCTTCGGCGACCTCGCCCTGCGTCTTATGAGAGAGAAGCGTGCGCGCGTATACAGGCGAGAAGTCTAGTGCCTCCAGTCGATCAGAGCCCGCGCTCGGTCACGCCCCGGCCATCACCGGCGGCCTGACGACCGCAATGGGCTCGGGCGCCACCTCGCATTCCCGAGGTCGTACGCAAAGACCGTTAGCCCCTGGTCTTAGGGCACCGTGATAACTGCACAGTCGATGTCGATGTAACAGGCGTTATGTCTCTGGACGCCAACGCTCGCGGGTGTCTATGTCGACGGCGATCGAGAACGGACGCCGTACGAGGCGGACGCCTACATCCACCAGCTCGGTCATTATGCCGTCGATCGGCAGTTCGCGATCGCGCGCTACAGCCATGAGTACCTGCTCACCCATCCCA
>CAZTZM010000020.1:0-3963 GCA_964618005.1 uncultured Myxococcales bacterium | reverse complement strand
GCCGGGGAGCATCACGCCGCACAAGAACTTCATGGGCGAGGTCTACATCCTCAAGAAGGAGGAGGGCGGTCGCCACACGCCGTTCTTCAAGGGGTACCGGCCGCAGTTCTACTTCCGGACGACGGACGTGACGGGTCTGGTGACGCTGCCCGAGGGGGCGGAGATGGTGATGCCGGGGGACAACGTCAGCCTGAAGATCGAGCTCATCACGCCGATCGCCTGCGAGGAGGGTCTGCGCTTCGCGATTCGCGAGGGCGGCAAGACCGTCGGCGCCGGCGTCGTCACCAAGATCCTTCCCGACGACGTCAAGAAGTAGGCGAAGCGGGCAGAGCGCGAAGCGGATAGAGAAGGAAAGAGGCAACCATGGCAGCTCAGCGAGTCATCATCACCCTGGAATGCACCGATTGTCGGGAGCGCAACTACTCCACGACGAAGAACAAGCGCGCCAACGCCGAGAAGCTGGAGCTCTCGAAGTTCTGCTCGCGCTGCCGCAAGCACACAAATCACAAGGAAACGAAATAAACGCAGTTTAGGGCAGTAGCTCTAATGGTAGAGCAGCGGACTCCAAATCCGCGGGTTGGGGGTTCGAGTCCCTCCTGCCCTGCCAGGCGACACCACACGGCCAGACCATGGGACCAAACAAATTCGTACATCTGACGTTCGCGCTCGCCGGCATCCTGGCGGCGTTCGTCCTGTCGCGTGCGACGGACTGGGCCTGGAGCTACTTCGCCAAGCCCAACGATTTGGTCGTCAACGGTCTTGCCTTGCTGGTGGCAGGAACCGCGGCGGTCGTGGCCTATCGCAACGAGAAGGTCTACGCCTCGGTCGTCGACATCACGCGAGAGCTGGAGAAGGTCACCTGGCCCACCCGGAAGGAAACGTCGGCCGCTACCATCGTCGTCATCGTGACGGTGTTGATCGCGGCCGCCATCTTGAGCAGCTTCGATGCACTTTGGTCATTCTTCACAAACTGGTTCCTCCGCTAATCGACTCGAGGGTCGCCTGATGCCGACGAAGTGGTACGTCGTACACACGTATTCCGGCCATGAGAACAAGGCCAAGCTCTCGCTGCTCGACCGCGTTCGTCAGGCGGGGTTGAACGAGAAGTTTGGCGACATCCTCATCCCGACCGACACGGTGGTGGAGCTCGTGAAGGGACAGAAGCGCTCGACGACGCGCAAGTTCTTCCCCGGCTACATGTTCGTCCAGATGGATCTCGACCAGGAGACGTTCCACCTGGTCAAGAACACCCCCAAGATCACGGGCTTCCTCGGCGGCACCAACCCGCAGCCGGTCAAGGAGACGGAGATCCAGAACATCAACGTCGCGATGACCGAGGGGGCCACCCGCCCCAAGCCGCGCATCTCGTTCGAGGCGGGCGAGACCGTTCGTGTGATCGACGGGCCGTTCGCCAACTTCACCGGCACGGTCGTCGAGGTCAAGGCAGAGAAACAGAAGATCCGCGTCAACGTCTCCATCTTCGGCCGCGCCACGCCGGTCGAGCTGGACTTCGCTCAAGTCGAAAAGTCGTAACAGAGAGAAATGAACAACCGTCACCCACAGAAACCCTCGCGAACGGCGTGTGGCTTTGCCACGCGAAGTGAGCGCGCGCCGTCCCCGGCGCGGCACCCCTCCTTAAGGAGGGGCGGGGGGGAGGATATTAGATGAAGAAGGTATCCGGTTTCATCAAGCTCCAGGTCCCCGCCGGTAAGGCCAACCCGTCGCCGCCCATCGGGCCGGCGCTGGGTCAGCACGGCGTGAACATCATGGAGTTCTGCAAGCAGTTCAACGCCCGCACGCAGGCTCAGATCAAGGACGACGTCACGATCCCGGTCGAGATCACCGTCTACTCCGACCGGTCGTTCACGTTCATCACCAAGACGCCGCCGGCGCCGATCCTGATCAAGAAGGCGGCCGGGCTGGCGACGCAGAAGAAGCCGGGCTCGGGCTCCAAGGAGCCCAACAAGGTCAAGGTCGGCAAGATCACGCAGAAGCAGCTGCGGGACATCGCCACCACGAAGATGCCGGACCTCAACACCACCGACGTCGAGTCAGCGATGCGCACCATCGCCGGCACGGCGCGATCCATGGGTATCGAGGTGGAAGGCCGTTAAAGGCCGCCAGTAGGTCCGCGAGGAAACACATGCCCAGTCACGGAAAGAAGTTCAGGAACGCCTCGGCGAAGGTCGAAACGGGTAGGCGCTACCCGATCGACGAGGCGTGCAAGCTGGTCCCGGAAACCAAGGTCGCCAAGTTCGATGAGTCGGTCGACATCGCCGTCCGCCTGGGCGTCGATCCCAAGCACGCCGACCAGATGGTCCGCGGCGCGGTCGTGCTGCCGCACGGAACCGGGAAGAGCCTGCGCGTCGTCGTCATCGCCAAGGGCGACAAGGCCAACGAGGCCAAGGCCGCCGGGGCCGACGCCGTGGGCGCCGAGGACCTGGTCGAGAAGATCCAGAAAGAGAACTGGACCGAGTTCGACTCGATGGTCGCCACGCCCGACGTCATGGGTCTGGTCGGCCGCCTCGGCCGCGTGCTGGGTCCCAAGGGGCTCATGCCGAACCCGAAGGTGGGCACGGTTACCAATGATGTCGCCAAGGCGGTCCGCGAGCTGAAGGCCGGCCGCGTCGAGTTCCGCGTCGAGAAGGCCGGCGTGGTTCAGGCCCGCATCGGCAAGGTCTCGTTCGGCGGCGAGAAGCTGCGGGACAACGCCCGCGCCATGATCGAGACCCTGCTGCGCCTCAAGCCGCCGACGGCCAAGGGGACCTACATGCGGTCGGTCACCGTCTCGACCACGATGGGACCGGGCATCAAGATTGACCACCTCCCGCTGGTGGCCGAGTTCGAGACCAAGTAAGGAGCCGCGAGGAAGCCATGGAAAGGGTAGTCAAAGAAGAGAACATCGCGGCGCTGAAGACCGACCTCGCCAAGGCCACCAGCCTCGTGCTGGCCGACTTCCGGGGCATCAGCGTCAAGAGCGACACCGGGCTCCGCCGCGAGTTTCGCGGCAACGGGTGCCACTATCAGGTCGTCAAGAACACCCTCCTGGGCATCGCCGTCAAAGGGACGCCGATGGAGGGGATCGAGAACCTGCTGAAGGGCCCCACGGCGATCGCCTACTCGTTCGAGGACCCGGCCGCGCCCGCCAAGATCGCCACCAAGATCGCCAAGGCGGAAGAGAAGTTCGTCATCAAGGGCGGGTACGTCGAAGGTAAGGCGCTGGACCTCAAGGGGGTCGTGGCCCTCTCGAACCTCCCGGGCAAGGACGAGCTTCGCGCGACTTTCCTTGCAACTTTGCTCGCGGTGCCTCAGAACTTCCTGCGGCTCACGACGGCCGCTCAGCAGAACTTTGCCCTTCTGCTGGCTGCGCGCGAACGCGCCCTCTCGGAGGGCGGCGCCAAGTAGGCGACCAAGCGGGCGACGAAGCAGGCGTTTGGGCATCTTTTCAACATCAGAAATAACTCACCCGAAGGAGCGATTGATATGGCCGATGTGACGAAGGAGCAGGTTGTCGACTTTCTTTCCCAGATGTCCGTGCTGGATCTGGCGGCTCTGACGAAGGAGCTGGAAGACAAGTGGGGCGTCAAGGCGGCCCCGGTCGCCGTTGCGGCAGCCCCGGGCGCGGCCGCTGGTGGCGGTGGCGCGGCTGCTCCGGCGGCCGAGCAGACCGAGTTCACCATTGTCCTGACGGACGCCGGCGCGAACAAGATCGGCGTCATCAAGGCGGTCCGCGAGGTCACCAACCTCGGCCTGAAAGAGGCCAAGGACCTGGTGGACGGCGCTCCGAAGACCGTCAAGGAGGGCGTCTCCAAGGCCGACGCCGAGACGATCAAGAAGAAGCTCGTCGAGGCCGGCGCGAAGGTGGACGTGAAGTAAGCTTCGGGACCCGTCAGGGTCCTGAACCCGCAAGAGCTCGGACGGGCGGTTCGTCCGTCCAGCTCGCTGCGTTTTCGATTTCGTCTG
>CAZTZM010000019.1:0-23009 GCA_964618005.1 uncultured Myxococcales bacterium | reverse complement strand
CGGACCTGCACACCAAGTCCTGGGGCGTCGACGCCTACGACTACCTGCGCTTCGGGTTCGAGAAGTACGCCGGGCCGGCGTCGGAGATGTGGTACGACGACATCGCGTTCGGCACGCAGCCCATCGGCTGCGACTGATGCCCCCACCGGCGCCGGCGCCGGCACCCGCCGTTTTTAGCCGCGCCCGGCGTCGTTCAGGCCGTCGAGCAGCGCCCGCAGCTTCTCGGGGTCGACGGGCTTGACCAGGTGCGCGCGGAAGCCGGCCTCGGCCGAGCGGCTGCGATCGGCCTCCTGTCCGTATCCCGTGACCGCGATCAGCTGGGTGTCGCGAAGCTCCGGGTGATCGGCGAAGCGGCGCGCCAGCTCCAGCCCGTCCATCACCGGCAGCCCGATGTCCAGGATCGCGACCTGCGGGCGGAACTCCAGCGCGCTGGCCAGCGCCGACGGCCCGTCGTAGGCGGCGCGCGTCTGATAGCCGTAGAAGTCGAGCATCTCGGTCAGCATCATCGCGGCGTCGCGGTTGTCGTCGACCACCAGCACGTGTGGCGCGCCGGCGGGCGGCACCGGCGTCTTGGCCGTCGCATCGACGACCGGGCGCACGCCTGATTGGGCGGCGCGCGGGATCCGGATCTCGAACTCACTGCCGCGCCCCGGTCCCTCGCTGCGCGCCACCACCGTCCCGCCGTGGAGCTGCACCAGGCTGCGGACGATCGCCAGCCCAAGGCCCAGGCCTCCCTGCGCCCGGTCCAGCGCCTGGCGCTCCTGGGTGAAGGGCTCGAAGATCTGCGGCAGCATCTGCCGCTCGATGCCGATTCCGGTGTCGCGCACGGTCAGCATCACGTCGCCTCCCTCGAGCTTGCCGGTGACGGTGATGCGCCCGCCGGGCGGCGTGTACTTGGCCGCGTTGGTCAGCAGGTTGGAGACCACCTGGGCCAGTCGGGCGGCGTCGGCCTCGACCGCCAGGCCCCGCTGCGGCAGGTTCAGCGTCAGCTCGTGGCGCTGGCGCTCCAGCAACGGGCTCGCCATCTCGATCGCGCTCGCCACCACGCCGGCCAGCTCCACCGGCTCGCGCTTGAGCTGGATCTTCCCTTGCGTGATGCGCGAGACGTCCAGCAGGTCGTCGACCAGCGCCACCACGTGACGCACCTGCCGCTCGATCACGTCGCGCTCGCGGTCGAGCCCGGCCGGGCCGCGCAGCCGCATCAGCTGCAGCGCCGTCAGGATGGGCGCCAGGGGATTGCGCAGCTCGTGGCCGAGCATGGCCAGGAACTCGTCCTTGGCGCGGTTGGCGATCTCGGACGCACGCCGCGCCCGGGCCAGCTCGGTGACGTCGAAGCAGACCACGGCGATCCCGTCGACGGCGCCGCGCGCGTCGACCATCGGCTGCTAGACGAAATCGAAGAAGCACGCCTCCGGTTCGGGACCCTCCCGGACCAGCTCGACCGGCAGTGATCGTTCGACCAGCGCCTCGCCGCTCGCGTAGACGCGATCCAGCTTTTCGTAGATCCCTTGTCCGGCCAGCTCGGGGAGCGCCTGTCGGATCGACTGTCCGACGACCGCCCGGTTCCCCACCAGCTTCAGGTAGTTGGGGTTGGCGCTCTCGTACACGTGCGTCGGTCCGCGCAGGAGCGCCACGCCGACGGGTGCGTGCACGAAGACGTTCGCCACTCGACGCGCCTGCGCCTCCTCGGCCGAGCGGATCCGATGCCGCAGCAGGAGCGCGTCCACGCGCGCCACCAGCTCGCGCGCGAAGAACGGCTTGACCAGGTAATCGCTGGCGCCGGCCTCCAGCCCCTCGACGCGCGACTCCTCGCCGGCGCGCGCCGACAGCATGATCACGGGCAGGTCGCGGGTTGCCGGCGCGGCCCGCAGGCGGCGGACCAGCTCCACCCCGTCGACGACGGGCATCATGACGTCGGTGACGACGATGTCGGGGCGCTGGCGCGCGATGGCGGCCAGGGCGTCGGCGCCGTTGCCGACCGTCTCGATGTCCCAGCGGGCCGCGAACAGCCCGCGCATGTAGTCGCGCATGTCGGCGTTGTCATCGGCGATCAGGATCCGGCTGCGCTCGACCGCGGCGGCCGGGCGCCCGGCGGACGCTTCGGTCGGGGTCTCCTCGGGCAGCCAGCGCAGCGCCTCGACGACGAACGCGTTCGAGTGCCGCTTGGCCAGCCCGGTGGGCACGACCGCGCCCGCCGCCGCGCCCTCGCGCGCCAGGGGGATGGTGACCGTGAACGCGCTGCCACGACCGAGCGCGCTCTCGACGGCGATGGTTCCACCGTGCAGCGCCACCAGCTCGCGCACCAGCGCCAGGCCGATGCCTGTCCCCTCGTGCGTGCGACCGCGCGCGCCCTCGACGCGGTGGAAGCGCTCGAACAGGTGCGGCAGCTCGTCGTCCGGGATGCCGATGCCGGTGTCGCGCACCGTCAGCACGGCCTGGTCGCCGGCCCGGCGCAGGGCCACCACGATCTCCCCCTGCAGGGTGAACTTGAACGCGTTCGAGATCAGGTTGAGGACGATCTTCTCCCACATGTCGCGATCGACGGAGACCGGCGTGTCGAGCGCGGGGCAGTCAACCCGCAGCGCCAGCGCGGCCTTGTCGGTCGCGGCGCGGAAGACATTCGCCAGGTCGGCGGTGTACTCGGGCAGGTTGACCGGCTCGAAGCGCGGCCGCACGCGGCCGGACTCGATACGCGAGAAGTCGAGCATCGTGTTGACCAGCTTGAGCAGCCGCAGCCCGTTGCGCTGGATGAGCGTCAGCTGCTCGCGGTGCTCGGCGCGCAGATCCCCGTCCGCGATCAGATCGTCCAGCGGACCCAGCATCAAGGTCAGCGGCGTGCGGAACTCATGGCTGACGTTCGAGAAGAAGGCGGTCTTGACCCGATCGATCTCGGCCAGCGCTTCGGCGCGCCGGCGCTCCTGCTCGTAGGCGCGCGCGTTCGCTAGGCCGGCGCCGACCGGCCCGACGAACAGATCGACGAACGACCGATAGGCGCCGTCGGCCGGGCGGTGCGGGTTCAGCGCGGCCACGAACGCGCCGGCCGGGCGAACCTGTCCCTGCTGCGGGATCGGGACGACCAGCGCTTGCGTGGGTGGCGTGGACCACGGGCCGGACGGCCAGGCGACGTCGCGCGGGAGCGGCACCGTCACGGGCGCGCCCGACGCCAGCATGTCCTGGAGACGCCAGGGCGACGTCGCGACGTCCACGACCGCCTCCCGGCGCGGGTGATCGTCGGCGAGGTTGGTGGTCGCCTTCAGCCGCGCCCGGGCGCCGTCGTCGTCGAAGAAGTAGGTCAGCGAGAACGGGATGTCGCGCGGCTCGCCGGCCAGCGAGCGCTCGATCGAGCGCACCACGTCGGCGTCCGAGCTGCTGGCTGCCAGCGGCGAGGCCAGATCGCGCAGCAGCGCCAGCCGCCGCTCGCCGATGAAGCGCTCGGTCTCCTCGGTGACCACGCACAGGAGGCCGCGTGTCGCGCCGTCGTCGTCGCGCAGGGGGCTGTACGAGAACGTGTGGTAGGTCTCCTCGGGGTAGCCGTTGCGCTCGAGAAACAGCAGCAGCCCCTCGTCCCAGGTCGCCTCGCCGGTGCGGAAGACGGTCTCGATGCGCGGCCCGATTGAGCTCCAGATCTCCGCCCACACGCGGTTGGCCGGCGCGCCCAGCGCCCAGTCGTGCTTGGCTCCCAGCGTGGGACGGTAGGCGTCGTTGTAAAGGAACGAGAGCTCGGGCCCCCATCCCATCCACATCGAGTAGCGGGAGGTGAGCAGGATCTGCACGGTGGTGCGGAGGCTCTGCGGCCATCGCGAGGGCGGACCGAGCGGCGTCGCCGCCCAATCCTTCGCACGCATGAGCGCGGCTATCTCGCTCTTCCCGGCGAACGTCGACTCCGCCGACGATAGACTCGAGCGTTCAGGCGAGCGCTGCATCGAAAGGCGGCAGTTTACTGCACGGCCGCCGCGCTGACGATCCGGCGATCAGCGGTTCGTCGGGCCGGCCTGGCGCGACACGCGCGCGGTCAGCGGGCTGTCCGGGTGCGCGGCGATGAACTTCCGGGCCAGCGCGCGCGCCTCGGCCGTGCGGCCCAGGCTGGAGAGCGCCTCCACCCGCAGGACCGTCGCCTCGGGCCGGAAGGTCCCGCTCGGGTAGGTGGCCTCGTAGCGATCGAGCAGCGCCAGCGCCCGGACGCCGGTCGCGCGCGCGACGGCGTTGCGGGCGGCGTCGACGAGCGCGATCTCGGCGCGCAGATCGGACGGCGCCCCGGCGACGGGCGCGTGATGGTGCGCGTGCGCGACGGGGCGGGCGACGGGTGCGGCCTCGGGCGCCGGGGCGACCGGGATCGGGGGCGCCGGCGCGGCGATCACCTCGGCGGGCTTCCGGCCCGACGACCAGTGCACCCCGACGGCGGCGGCGCCGGTCATGGCCAGCGCGACGACGCCGGCCGAGAGCCAGGTCCAGGCCGCCGACGACGTACCGGCGGCGACGGGCGCGGCGGTGGCCGCGCTGGTCGCGGCGGCGTCCGCCAGACGCGCCGCCACGGCCGCCGTCCCGATCGCCGCCGAGATCCCCAGCGCCTTCTTCATGCGATCGGTCAACTCGACCGACGGCAGCTCACGGGCCGCCCCGTCGAGCAGGCGCTGTTCCAAGTCCGTCGCGCCCATCACGCGCAGCTGCGCCGGCTCCTGTGGTCCACCCCGCTTCACGCTGTCCCCTCCCGACGCATCGCCGTCTCCAATCTGTTCACGACAGTCCGAAACTGTTCCCGCGCGCGGCGCAGGCGCGAGGCCACCGTTCCGAGCGGGATCTCCAGCGACGCCGCGATCTCCGGCGACGACAGCCCCTCGACCTCGAACAGGACGAACACCTCGACCAGATCCGGATCGACCTTGGACAGCGCCAGGTCGCACAATTGAACCGCCGCCCGGGCGTCGCTGGCGCTGGCCGCCTCGGCGATCCGGCGATCCATGTCGTCTTCCAGCTGCCAGCGCATGGTCTTTCGGCCCAGCGAGTGCGCCACGCGCAGCGCGGTCCCCACCAGAAAAGCGCGCTCGCTGTCGGGCTGGATGTCGGCCAGCCGTTCGGCGGCGATCAGGAAGGTCTGCTGGGTCACGTCCGCCGCGGCGTCGGGGCTGAGCCCGCGGCGGCGCATCGTTCGCCAGACCATCGCGTGGTGGGCCACGAACATCCGCTCCAGGCGGGCGCGGTCAGCCTCGGGACGCTGCGGGGGCGCCGGGGCGGCCTCACCCCGGGTGACGACGAGTCGCAGGCGCCCCAGCATCTCGACCGATTATGCCGCCGGTCACCCCGTTCGATCACGGAAAGCGTATTCCGATGCCGAGGCTGCCGGACAGCGTCACGGCGTCGGTTCGATGGAAGGTGTAGGGCAGGAACTGGAAGGAATCGCGGACCAATGACGCGGCCGCGCCAAAGCGACCGACGACCTCCAGGTGGCGCCAGGGACCGGCGATGACCAGCAGGGCGCCCCCCAGGGCCGCGTAGGGCTGGGCAATGGCGGTCGGTGAATAGGTCTCGCTCCCGCCGGCGATCAGGCGGCCGACCAGGGCCGTGCCGCAGGCGCGGGCCTCCATGAACAGGGCACGCAGGCGCAACGGGCAGGCGTCCAGGCTGGCGGCATCCAGCGTGAACCCGGCCGTGCCCCCCTTCTCGCCCAGCCCGCTGTCGAAGGCGTGGATCCAGGCCAGGAGCAGCACGGGGGACCAGAGGCTGTCGCGGTCGAGCCCCGCCAGGGCCCAGAGCGCGAATCCGGGCAGGGCGGCGGGCGACGGTCCGAACAGGACCTGTCCGGCTGCCCCCACGCCGAACCGGCTGGCCGCGGGGTGGGGCAGGGCTGGCGGCGGCGCTGCGACCACGGCCGGCGGTTGAACGCGACGGGGCGGCGGCGGGGTGACGACCACGGGCGGCGGCGGGGGCGTCGGTGTGATCGCCGCGGACGGGTCGAGCATGAGCGCGATGATGAGCGCCAGCGCGTCAGTCGCTTCGGCGCAGGTGGGGGCTGAAAGCCGCCTCGTGGAGGTGCGCCCGTCGGGACCCACGATCACCAGGTCGCCGACCGCTCCGTGCCGCGGGGTCGCGGCGACGGCCACGCGCAGCGTGGACGTGGAGCCGCCGTCCGTGTCCTCGTCGAAGCGGATGCGGCGCGAGCGGGCCGCGATGCGCGCGAGCAGCTCTTCCCGCGTGGTGCACTCGGGCAAGGCCTGCACCTCCAGCCGGGCGGTCTTGGCGGGCGGCGCCGGTTCCACCTCGGCCGTGATCCCGGTCGTCCCGGTGAGCAAGAGCGCCAGCGCACCGACAATCGAGCTGACGCGCGCGGGATGCACCCGGAGGCGATGTTAACATCGGGACATGCGGCCAGCCGCCCGGATTGCGCGCGTCGCGGGCATCGCGCTGGCGGTCGGCCTGGCGGGATGCGACAGCGGCAAGACGCTGGTGCTGGGGACGGCCTGGCCGATCGCGTATCGGTTCGGCGTGCCCGAGATGGTCGCCGAGCTGGCGTCTGATTCGAGCACCGACAACCCGACGCTGACCGGGGACCTGTTGGAGATCTACTTCACCAGCGATCGCGGCGGTAACGCCGACGTCTGGTTCGCCACGCGCGCGTCGCGCAACGACCCGTTCGGGACACCGGCCCCGGTGACGGCGGTGAACGGCGACTCGTTCGAGACCAGCTCGGCCATCTCGGCCGACGGGTTGACGCTCTGGTTTGGCTCCGACCGCGGGGGCGGCGCCGGGGGCATCGACGTCTGGGTATCCGAGCGGCCGAGCCGGACCGCGGGCTGGTCGACGCCGTTCAACGTGGTGGCTCTGAACTCGGCGGCCGCGGACATTCCCCGTCCGGTCGGCTACCACGGGCTGGTGATGCCGATGGCGTCGACGAAGATGAACGCCAACAACCCGAGCACGGGCAACTATCAGACCTACCTGGCCAGCCGGTCGTCGCTGGGCGCGCCCTTCGGCGTGCCGGTGGCGATCCCCGAGCTGGCCAGCCCCGACAGCAGCACGGTGGACGGCTTCCTGACCGACGATGGGCTCACGCTCTTCTTCTCGTCGGCGCCCCTGCTGGCGCAGACCGATGGCGGAGCCGGCGGGGGAACGGGCGCGGACGGCGGCCCGGGGAAGGACGCCGGCAGGTCAGGCGACGCGGCGGCCGACGGCGGCGCGACCGTGCCAAAATCGGACCTCTACGTGGCCTGGCGCCTGTCGACCACGGAGCCGTTCGGGATGAAGCAGCCGCTGACCGATCTGAACACGCCCGCCGACGAGCGCGACCCCTGGCTGTCGCCGGACGGCACGACGCTCTACTTCACGTCGGACCGCTCGGGCGTCCTGAACATCTACAGCGTTCAGGTCAAGAAGCGGTACTAGGAACGCGTTGCCGCGGGCGACGGTGAGCGAAGCGAACCATGCCCGACGACGTGCCGCCCGATAGGCGGCCTAGGTCCCGGGCGGTTGCCAGCCGGCCAGGACGACGGTCGGGTCGCGCATCATCGTGGCTTGCGCGGCCGTGAGCTGCGTGCCGTACTGGCGCTGGCTGACGTTGATCGCGTTGCCCGACGCATTGACGCTCTGGTACTCCCAGAACCGGAGCATCGAGGTGTTCGTGGTGCCCGTGACTGTCCAACCCGTCGCCGCGATGCCGCTCGACATCTGGCAGTTGACGTAGGCGACGTTGCTGGCCGGGTATTGAGACGCGTCGATGCGCGCCAGTGAGATGCCCGTCAGCCCGGCGTCCGACGTGATCTTCGAGTCGACGAAGACGTAGCCGTAGCTGGTGGCGGGGTTGCGGGCCTGGACGATCACGCCGGTCTGCCCGATGGTGCGGATCTCGCAGTTGTCGAAGTAGGCGGCGCCGCCGCCCCATACGTAGTCGACGTTCCCCTCGATGAGGCAGTTCTTGGCGTAGATGCGCCCGTCCCACAGCAGCGTGTCCTGCAAGCTGATGATGGTGGCGTTGGTGACGACGCACTTGTCACAGGTCTCGAGGCGCAGCGCCTCGGCCTGCGAGCCGCCCTGCGGCGTCTGGTTCTCGATCGTCATGTTGGTGATCGTCAGACCGTTGGTGCCGTCGGCGCCGATCATCGCCCGCCCCTTGGTGCTGGGGTTCAGGTTGTTGTTGTTCGTGGCGGCGAAGATGGTGCCGGTCTGGCTGGCGCCCTGGATCGTGACGTTGCTCTTCGACTTGAAGTAGACGATCTCGTGGTAGGTGCCGTTGGCGATCGACACGGTCGTCGCGGTGGTGTTGTTGGCGGGGATGAGGTTGAGCGCGCCCTGCAGCGAGCAGAACGGCGCCGACCCGTCGAGCGCGACCGAGATCGCGGTCTTGTTGGTGGGCGCCGCCGCGGCGGTGGTGAAGCGCCAGGCGGTGGTGCCGGTGACGGAGAAGGCGGCGCCGCTGGGGCCCTTGATGGCGCCCGAGGCGACGTTCACATAGTACGTCTGGCCGTAGGTGAGGGGGCTCGACGGCAAATAGACCACCACGGTGTTGCCGTCGACGTAGACCGGTCGCAGCGTCGTGAAGGTCATTCCGCCGTTGGTGGTGGAGAAGCTGGAGGCGCCGACGTCGACCGTCGCCACGGCCGTGCCGCTCGAGTTGAACACCTGGATCTTTCCCGACATGCCGATGGTCGGCGCCGCGCTCCCGGAGGCGGCGAACGTGATGCGGAGCTGCGCGTCTGGACAGACCCCGGTCCCGCCGTTCGGCGGGTAGACCGCGCTGACCCCGGTGGGGGCGTTCCCCTGGCTGCCACCCGTCCCGGTGGATCCGCCGGTGCTGGTCGTGCCGCCCGAGCCGGTGGCGCCGCCCTTGGCGCCGCCGGTGCCGGTCGCGCCACCGGTGCTGGTGGTGCCGCCGGTCCCGGTCGTGCCGCCCGTTCCCTTCGCGCCCGCCGCCCCGCCGGTCCCGGTGGTGCCGCCGGTGTTGGTGGATCCGCCGGTGCCGGTCACGCCGCCTGTGCTGGTGGATCCGCCGGTGCCGGTCACGCCGCCCGTGCTGATCGACCCGCCACTTCCCGTGGTGTCCCCGGTGCCGGTGGTGCCGCCTGTGCTGGTGGATCCGCCGGTGCCCGTTCGCCCGCCTTCGGCGGTCGACCCGCCCGTGCCGGGGTTGCTGCCCGCGTCATCGGCGGACGTTTCGCTGTTTCCACAGGCAGCGAGCAGCAACGCGCCGATTGCCACGAAGGTAATGCGCGTCGCGGGAGGATGGGCGCCGCGCATCCGAGCGCATCGCGGGAGGTTCGGAACCCGTCTGCGGGTTCTGAAGTCGATTCGAACAGGCTGAGCCATTGGACGGACCCCCTGGGGTTGGGTGCGGCGTAAGGGCCGCGACAACCCATGTCGCAGGCGTCCCGATTCGATCAGGAAATCGCGCCTGATCGAAAAGAAGGGCTCAAAACAGCGGAGTTGGTGCCCGGGACGGGCCTAGCGCGCGCCGGCGTCGGCCGATCATCAGGCCCAGCGCCAGCATCGCCAGCGTGCCGCCGGTGAGACCGGAGGTGTCGCCGGGAACGGAACAACTGCACCCGGCGCCCGCTCCGTCGCTGGCGCCGCTGGCGTCGCCCGTGCCGGAGGACCCGCCGGTGCCGCCGCTCGTATGGCCGCCGGTTCCGGTCGTGCCACCGGTTTCACCGCTGGCGCCGCCCGAGCCCTGGCTGCCGCCCGAGCCGGTGATCGTCGAACCGCCGGTTCCCGTCGTGCCGGTGGTGCCGCCGGTTTCCGACGAACCGCCGGTTCCCGTCGTACCGGTGGTGCCGCCGGTCGCACCGGTGGTGCCGCCGGTCGCGCGCGTGCCGCCGGTGCCGGTGGTGCCGCCGGTGCCAGTGGTGCCGCCGGTGCCGCCCGTGCCCGAGACGCCACCCGTGCCCGAGACGCTGCCGGTCCCCGAGGTGCCGCCCGTGCCGCCGCTGGTACCGCCGCTGCCGGTGGTGGTGCTCTGCCCGACCGTGAACGGGAACGGGTTCTTCGATTGGACGCCCACCGACGACACGTACAGGTTGTAGCTGCCGGCCGGCAGGCTGGCGGGGGTCGTGAACTGGCAGGTCTGCGGCGCGGTGCCGACCTGCGGCGCCATCGTGCTGAAGTTCGACGACTTGCAGTAGTAGACGTTGCCCGAGTTGTCCTTCAGCCAGACGATCGGGTAGTTCTCGGCCATCGTCATGTCGTCGCCCTCGTCGCCGCCGTTGATGAGGCCCGAGAGCTGCGTGCCGGTCAGCGTATAGATGTTCGTGCCGCTGTCGTAGGTGACCGACGTGACCACCGGGCGCCAGGCGTCCTGAGGCGCACCGTCGGGCGTGTAGAGATAGTCGAGCGAAGAGCCGGTCACCATGACCTGCCCGGTCGGCAGGTTCAGATAGCTGACGGGGTAGCTGCCGTCCGGCAGCGCGGTGATCGAGGAGAACGTGTTCGAGGTGGGGTCGAACTCGAGCAGCGTGTCGTTCGCCTGCCCGAACGGGTGGGTCGCGACCATCACCTTGCCGTTCGGCTCGGTGACGGTGTAGCCGTCCTCGCACTCGTTGCCGGGAGTGCCGTCGAGCGGCCCCGTCTTGTAGGGCATGTCGGGCCCCAGCGCCCAGGTTCCTGCGGCGGCGCCCGTCGCGCCGGGCGTGTAGATGGCGGTCGTCCCCAGTCCGTACGCCAGCACACGCCCGTCGAACATCAGGGAGACGCCGGCCGTGTCGCCGAACTGATACGTGCCCGGATAGCCGGAGGCTGCCGTCAGCGTCACGCTCAGCCCCGCGGGCAGGGCGCCGGTGGCGATCCACTTGCCCGTGGTCGTGTCGTAGATCGTCGCGGCCTTGGGCTCCACCGCCAGGACGCCGCCGTTCTGCAGCGTCGCCCAGGACGCCTCGTCGCCGTTCTGATTGTTGGCGTCGTTCGTCCCGGTCGACCAGGTGTTGGTCGAGGGATCGAAGATCTGTGTCTGCGAGCCGGTGCGCGTGCTGTCCAGGATGCGGCCGTCGGGCAGCGTCGCGCTGCCGGTGTCGCCGATGTCGTACGGCGCATCGGGCTGGACGGTCCAGCTGTTCGACACCGGATCGTACGTCTCCGCGTTTTTGTAGAGCGGCGATCCACCGGCCGGGTTCGTGCAGTTCGACGCGCAGGCGGCCACGCCGTCGTGCGCCGGCCAGGCATAGATGTATTCACCGCCCGCTTCGAAGAAGCGCCCGTCCTTGAGGACGTGCTCCTGCGCGCCGCCGCGCGAGAAGTTGCTGGAGGCGATCGATTTCCACGACCCCTTCGCGTAGCTGCCCGTCTTGTCGGGCGTCAGGATCACCCAGTTCTGGAGCGAGTTGCCGTGGGACATCACCGTCCCGTCGGTCAGCAGCCAGAGCCCGAAAGCAGGTCCGTGATTGGTGGAGCTCGACGGCGCGGCGGTCCACGTCCCGGCGCGCGCGGCTGACCCGCTGGAGAGGGTCAAGCCAAGTGTGATTAAAATCACGTTTCGGGGCGCAAACCTGGTCGTCATGCGACTCCTCTGGGGGGTTGCCGACGAGGTCACGGGAAGGCGCCCTCACGGCTCAGGAAATTGCTGGTCGTGAGCCGCCCCGAGTCGCTGCGACCACCTTCGCTTTACACCGACGTTCGTTTTTCTGGGCGGGTTCGCTGGTCTTGCCGGCTTACAGGATTTTCGATCTGGGCGACGGGGTGGATGCAACAAACGGCGGCGGTCGCCCCTTCCTCAAACGTCCCCCCGGAGGTCCCATGTCTATCTTGTCCCGTTGGTTTCGCGTGGCGCATGCGGGTTCGGTGATCGGCCTCACGGTCTTGCTGGTCGCCGGCTGCGCGCCGGACGGCGGCGGCACCGAGGGAACGGGCGGGTCGACCGGTAGCCAGACCGGTGGCTCCACCGGCAGCGGCACGGGCGGCTCGACCAGCGGCACCGGAACCGGCGGCAGCACGACGGGCACGGGCGGCTCGACCAGCGGCACCGGAACCGGCGGCAGCACCACGAGCACGGGCGGGACGACCGGCGGCGGCACGGGCGGTTCGACGTCGACCGGCGGCTCGAAAGGGACGGGCGGCGCGACCGCTACCGGCGGGACGACCGGGGGCACGGGTGGCACGACGTCGACCGGTGGCTCGAAGGGAACCGGGGGCGCGACCGCCGCCACCGGCGGCGCGACCGGCACCGGCGGCGTCAAAGGGACCGGCGGCGCGACGGCGACGGGCGGCACGACGTCGACCGGCGGCTCCAGCGGCACCTGCGGCGCGGGCGACACCAACCTCCCCGCCGAGCCGACGCTGCCCAGCACCGTCTGCACGACGCTGAACGCGACCCAGAAGGTTACGGCCAACAGCACCGCCGTGGCCAGCGAGTCCAGCCCGGACACGTCGACGATCCAGAACGCGCTCAACGCCTGCGGCTCCGGCAAGGCGGTCAAGCTGGTCGCCAGCGGCTCGAACAACGCGTTCCTGATCGGGCCGATCAAGGTGCCGTCGGGGGTCACGCTGTGGGTCGACGCGGGCGTCACGCTCTACGGCACGCGCAGCACGAGCACCTACGGCTCGGCGTCGGCGCTCATCTCGGTGTCCGGCGCCAACGCGGGGATCGTCGGCGGCGGCGTCATCGACGGGCAGGGGGGCGAGCCGAACATCGGCAGCTCCAGCTCGTTCTGGGACGCCAACGGAAACGGCGGGTCGAGCCCGGCGCTGATCCAGGTCAGCAGCGCCACCAACTTCGTTCTCTACGGGATCACGCTGCAGAACTCGCCGATGTTCCACGTCAAGCTGAGCGCGGCCGGGTTCATCGCCTGGGGCGTGACCATCAAGACGCCGTCCAAGGCGACGAACAGCGCCGGCACCGCGCTCAGCTACACCAGCGCGCACAACACTGACGGTATCGATCCAGGCGAGTCGGCCAGCAACGGCTACATCGTCTGCAGCAAGATCAGCGACGGCGACGATCACATCGCCATCAAGGGCTCCAGCTCGACCGGGGTGAAGAACCTGACCATCGCCCACAACCACCTGGAGGCGGGCCACGGCATCTCGATCGGCAGTGAGTTCACGGGCGGCGTCTCGGAGGTCAAGGTCTACGACATCTCGATCGACCAGACCGCCAGCGGCACCGGCGGCGGCAGCTCGAACGGCCTGCGCATCAAGTCGGACTCCAGCCGCGGCGGCCTGGTGAACGACGTCACCTATAGCGACATCTGCATGAAGGGCGTGGCGAACCCGATCTTCCTAACGCCGACCTATTCGTCCTCCACCGGCAGCGACATCCCGCACTACACGAACATCACGTTCTCCGACATCCACATCCTGAGCGGTGGCAACTCGCCGACCGTGACCTTGGACGGGTACAGCTCGTCATACATCAACAGCGTCACGCTGGACAACGTCATCTTCGACCCGACCCCCAAGGTGACCGCGTCGTACACCAACGTCACGCTGGGGCCGGGCGCGGTGAGCTTCACGCCCTCCGGGACCGGGGTGACGGTGACCAACAAGGTCTCCGGGACCTCGACGCCGAACCCCTGCACGAACAAGTTTGTGACGTTCTAATCGCCTGCCGGCGAGAACGTGAACGGGTAGGAGACGAACGCGTAACCGCCGCCGGCCGGCTGGGGGAACTCCCAGCGCCGGACGGCGGTCACCACGCAGGACTCGACCGCCGGCGTGTCCAGCGACGAGCTCTGCATCAACGACGACTGCACGACGCCGGTGGGGGCGATCGCGAATTGCACGACCAGGCGCCCGGCCAGGGACGGCTTCGCGACCAGCCCTTGGTTGTAGCAATAGCGCACCTCGTTGAGGTGGCGTCGAACGATGCGCCGGATGATCTCGCGGTCCAGGCTCCCGCGAACGGACGCGATGGAGGGGATGACGTCCGGCGCGACGGCATGTCGTGCCCGCAGCTGGCCGACGTTCGCGCCATAGTCGACTCCGGGCCCGTTCCCGGACCCCCAGTGCCCCAGGCCCACGGTCTGCAATGCGCCGGTGCCGATCGTCCCTTCGTGCGTCCCGGCACCGTAGGCGCCGGTGCCGTTCGTTCCCAGGCCGCCGTGGCCGAAGCTGTCACCGATCGTCGTGGCGACCAGCTCGCCCATCGCGCTCCTGGCGTCCGCGCCCAGCGCCGAGCCGGGGGCGAGCACCTCGGACACGTCGGCCGTGCGCGGTCCGTCCAGGACGGCCAATAGGCTGCTGGCGTGGACCTGCGCGGTGGCGGCGCGTGCGTCCTGCGGCGGCGCCGTTCCCTTGATCGCCATTCGCCGCATCCGCTCGCGCGTCTTCGGCGTGCCCGCCGCGCCCGCTGGACCGGCGGCCGCGGGGCCGCCCGCGCTTCCAGAGGTGTGGTTCATCGTTCGCGCGGCGTTGACGGCGGGGTCGTTCAGCGCCAGCGGGATGTGGATCATCCGCGCCCAGCGGATCGAGCTGTCGAGCGCGTCGAGCGACAGCGCCCGGGGATCGCCGGGGACCAGGTGCGCCAACCCCAGGATCGCGCCCAGGACCAGCGCGACGCCCAGCAGATATAGCGCGCCCGTCCGCCACTGCGCCGGGAGCCAGGGCCGGGGGATCGCCGCCGCCGGCTCTGCCGGGTGCAGCTCGAACGTCACCTCGCCGCAGACGATGCGGAGCTGGCTGCCGGGTGGCAACGTCAGCGGCGACTCGGCGCGACCGAGATCCGGTCCGATCGGAAGGCGCTGCACGGCGGTCCAGAGCTGCGCGCGCATGGCCGCCGTCAGGTTGACGGCGAAGCCGCCCGGTTCGGCCGCCACCAGCTCGTGGCGTGTGTGCGCGTCCCCGTCGTCGGGCGACGGCAGCCAGGCCGGGTTCACCGGCGCGTCGACGCGGCGCCCGTCGCCGATCGTGAACGCGGCGTCGGCGGCGGCGCGCAGCAGGCGGCTGGCCAGCGCGATGTCGCGAAACCGGGCGGTGACCATCAGCGCCGGGCCCGCGAGGTGCAACGGCGCCGCCGCCGGCAGCGGCCGCGCCACGCGCTTGGGGGCGACGACTTCGGCGGCGCGCGCGGGCGGGGTGGGAGCGGGTTGCTGCGGGCGGGCGCGGTGAGTGCGATCCAGTGGCTGCATCGTGGCCTCCTGGACCGAGAGACAAGGCCGTCGCGTCGTAGTTCCGTAGGAACTTTCGCGCCGCGCCGTTGTCGAACGCGCCGCTATTCGAAGTTCTGGACGGCGGTGATCTGGCCGTTCACCGTGGCCAGCCCGCAGGCGACCATCGTGTAGTCGGGGTTGGTCATGTTGACGAAGTGACCGTGCGCCTCGAGGCAGTCTCCGCTGCAATTCGCCGGCGGCGGTCCCTCGTCGAACATCGCCTGCAGGCAGCCGCCGATCACGTCGGCCGACGTGAACCAGCCCAGGCACTCGTTCTGCGCGAAGCCTTCGGGCACGCACAGGTGGTCGAGGAAGCCGGCGTGCGGCGTTCGCGTGGCGTCGTAAGCGGCGTCATCGGTCGCGCAGTCTTCGCCCACCGTCCACCGCGCCAGCACCGGCAGGCACATGCACGAGCGGAACTGGTTGACCCGCGCCACGCAGTCGACCGCGAAGTCGCCCGTGTCGGCCGGCGCGGGCTGGCAGCCCGGATCGGGGACGCAGCCGTCGATCGTGACGCCCGAGACGCCCGGCGGCGGTGCCGCGTTGGGATCCGCACATCCCAGCACGCCGAGCATCACAAGCGCCGCCGCCCGAAACTGCACCGCGGCAAGCTAGCACGGGCGCCCGGGGAGATCGGGAGGCGGATTTAAATCCGCCGGCGACGCGGATCGCCGGCGGCATCGGGGATGGTGGTGATTACTGCGGGTTGCCGCTGGCGTCGCAGGTGTAGAACTGCTTGTACGTGCTGTCGGCGCCGGTGACGTTGCCCTTGTAGGCGCAGGTCGGGCGGCAGCAGTCCTGCATCGTCGTCGTGGTGTAGCCCGACGAGAACCCCTTGCCGGAGGCGGAGGCCTGGTCGACCGCGGTCGGGTCCGCGGCGGGCAGCCCCTGCGAGTTCAGCTTGCAGCCGGTGACGCGCGTCAGGTTGGCCGGGCACTCGATCCGCTTGGCCATCACGTTCCAGTTGATGTGGTACAGGTTCTGCGGCTGGCTCACCTCGATGCAGGAGTTCTGCGTCGTGCTCTGCACGGACGAGACGCTGGAGGTGATCATGTCGCAGTCGCTCATCATCGCCGTCTGGCAGGACGAGGTGGCGATCGACGTGTCGCTGTACATGTTGTTGCTGCCGCAGGCGCTGATGTTCTGCGCGCGAATCCCGCCGTTGTTCGGCTGTCCGATCGTCGGGTAGCCCGTGTACTGACGGTTGCAGCCATTGGTGTTGGCGCCTTCGCCGCCGGCGCCCATGTAGATGTCGAAGTTCTTGCCGCCGCCGGCGCCGGTGTTGAACGCCTGGACGATCATCGGCTTCGGCGTCGGGACACCGGTGACGGGATCGTTCGGCGTGGTGAAGATCAGCTGGTAGCACTGGCAGCAGGCATTGCCGCCCGACTCCGTGTCCAGCCCGTTGCTGTCCTTGTCGTGCCCCACGACGCCGTAGACGAACTGCGGGTTCGTGGGCGACGCGAAGTCGTCGGTCTCGGCGACCTTGAACTCCGGGCTGTAGACCATCGAGCGCGCGCACATGAATGCCGTTCCGTTGTTGCAACCGCTGGCGACGGTGTCGCCGGTGTTCGGGCCGTTGATCTGGTAGCTGGGGCAGGCGCCGCAGGAGCCGCCGCAGTCGACGCCGGTCTCGCTGCCGTCTTGCATGTCGTCCAGGCAGTTGCCCGCCGTGCTGGTGGTGCCGCCGGTGCCGATGGTGCCGCCGGTGCTGCCACCTGTTCCGGTGGAGCCGCCCTTGGCGCCGCCGGTGCCGGTGGTGCCGCCGGTGCTGGCCGTCGTGCCGCCTGTTCCGGTGGAGCCGCCCTTGGCGCCGCCGGTGCCGGTCACGCCGCCGGTGCTGCCGCCGCTGGTTCCACCGGTTTGTGTTCCGGTGCTGCCGCCGCTTCCGTCGTCACTCGACGGGTTGCCTGCGCAGGCAGACATACCGACCGCGAACAGAAGATAGACCAATGGCCCAACTAAGCGACTCCGATCGTGCGTCATAGAAAACCTCAAAAGCCTGGGGGGAGGCGAGCGGCGAGTTTAGGCATATCCCGTCGGTGCCGCCAAGGTTCGATCGCGCTGTCGCGCGGATACGAATTTCTGTCGTTCCCGACGGAGAAAAGTGCGTTCGAGCGCGATCACTTTGACGACTTCCGGGCCTGCGCTGACGCGCTCGCCCGCGCCGTCTCGATTGACGGGGTGAGCCGTTTTCGGGGAGCCGGAAAACCTTGTGACAGATCCCCATGTCTCCCCGTCGCGCAAAACTCCTGCTGCTTCTCGCCTCGGTTTCCCTCGCTGCCGGAGCCTTCTCCTGCGGATCCAACCACGGCACGCCCTTCGGCGGACAGGGTGGCTCGACCGGTGGTGGCGGCACGGCCCTGGCCGGCAGCGGCGGCACGCCCGGAACCGATGGCGGCGCGGCTGGCGCCCCGGGCGGCGGCGGCGCACCGGCGGCCACCGGCGGAACAGGCGCGGCCGGCGCGCCGGGGACGGGCGGCGCCGGGATGTCCGCCCTCAGCTGCGCGACCGTCGACGCAACCTTGCCCGCAGAGCCGACGATCCCCGCGGCCTGCACGACGCTGCAGGCGAGCTTCGCCGCGGTCGCCGGGGCGCCGCCCGACGAGACGACGCTGGACACGTCGCGCATCCAGACCGCGCTCAACGGCTGCACGGCCGGGCAGGCGGTCCGCCTGACCACGAACGGCTCCAGCAACGGCTTCATCACCGGTCCCCTCAACATCCCGTCGGGCGTCTCGCTGTGGGTCGACAGCGGCGCCACGCTGTTCGGCACGCGCGATCCGAACGTGTACGGCCCCGCGACGGCGCTCATCTCCGTTCATGGCGCCAATTCGGGGATCTACGGGATGGGGACGATCGACGGGCAGGGGGGCGAGCCGCAGATCGGGGGGACGCAGTCCTGGTGGGACATCAACGGCAGCGGCGGCGACAGCCCGGCGCTGATCCAGGTCGTGAGCGCCACCAACTTCACGATGTACCAGATCACCCTGCACAACTCGCCCAAGTTCCACGTCAAGTTGAACGCGGCGGGGTTCGTGGTCTGGGGGATCACGATCAAGACGCCGTCGGTGGCGATGAACAGCGTCGGGACCATGCTGACGCCCTCCAGCGCGCACAACACGGACGGCGTCGATCCGGGCGAGTCGGCCAGCAATGGGTTCATCGTCTACAACCAGATCAGCGACGGCGACGACCACATCGCGATCAAGGGCGGCACCAGCGTCAGGAACCTCACCATCGCGCACAACCACTTCGAGGCCGGCCACGGGATGTCGATCGGCAGCGAGACCAACGGCGGCGTCTCGAACATCCTGGTCTGCGACCTGTCGATCGACGGCACGAACACCGGGCTGTCGGGCGGCAGCTCGAACGGGATCCGGATCAAGTCCGATCCCAGCCGCGGCGGCCTGGTGCAGAACGTCCTCTACAGCGACGTCTGCGTGCGCGGCCTGACCAACCCCATCATCCTGACGCCGATGTACTCCAGCGCCACCGGCACCGCGTACCCCGAGTACACCGGCATCACCATCCAGAACTTCCGCTCGATGAGCACGTCGGTGACGCCCAAGCTGACGCTGCTCGGGTACGACGCGACCCACCTGCTGGGGCTGACGCTGGACAACGTGGTGGTGGACGACATCGCGCCCGGCAACATCAGCTCCAGCTACGCCAACGTCACGCTCGGTCCCGGCGCGGTGAACTTCACCCCGACGGGGAGCAACGTGACGGTCACGAACAGCGTGAGCGGCGCGTCGACGCCCAACGCCTGCGCGAACAAGTGGGTGACTTTCTAGGACGTCGCGCGGGCCTCGCCGCGCCACTCTGACAACCGGACAGCGGGCTCAGCCGGCAGACCGCCGGATTCTTCCGCCCCGGTTGGGACTGCGCGGCGTGGCACCGCGATTGCTGTCTCACAGACCGGTCCAAATGAAGCTCGGGCTCGCATCGATCGCACTGGCCGTCAGCCTCACGCTCGGGGGCGGTCGGCCGGCCGCGGCGGGGCCGGCGGGGGCCTGCAGCCGGCTTCCGGCCGGCAAGCGGATCGTGAAGCTGAACTTGAAGCCCGAGACGGAGATCGCCGACCTGGTGGCCTGGATCTCGGCGATCACGTGCAAGACCTTCTTGGTGCCGGTCGACGGTCCCGCCGCGCACGCCAAGGTCACCATCTTCGCGCCCAACCCGATCACGCCCGAGGAGGCCTACCGGCTCTTCCTGGACGCGCTCGACTCCGTGGGCCTGACGGTCTATCCGACCGGGGGCTTCCTGCGCGTCGTCGAGACCGCCAAGGCCAAGACGCTCCCGATCCCTGTCATCGGCGCGCGCTGACCGCGCCCGCCGGCGGTTAGTTGGAGAGGATCGAGCAGAAGGCGACGAACATCGCCGCCAGCACGCCCAGCGCCACGATCGCCGCGCCCGCCTCCCAGCGGCGGCGAATCTTGGCCCGGTTCAGTGCAAAGGCTTCCGCATCAGACACGGCTAGCATCTCCTGCGTCATAATCTCGGCGGGGCCCGCCGTCAACTTTAGCCGCGTGGCGCCCAGGCGCCAGGCTCGGCGGGCGTCGCCGTAACGCAACGGTGAGCGAAGCGAACCATGCCCGACGACGTGCCGCCCGGCAGGCGGCCTTGGCGCCGCCGGCGCAAAATAAAAAAGCCCCGGAGAGAGCTCCCCGGGGCTTTTTCGACCGCGATCCGGAGAAGCTCCGGACCAGCGGGATAAACTACTCGGCCTTCTTGTCCTCGGCCTTCTTGTCTTCCTTCTTCGACTTCTTGCTCTTCTTCTCCTTCTTGGCCGGGGCGTCAGCGGCCGGGGCGTCCTCGGCGTGCGCGATGGTCCACGAGGTCGGGAGAAGAACGGCGAGGGCGAGGAAGATGACGCGGGTGAGCTTCATGATGTCTCCTTGGGATTGATACGTTGGGACGCTGTCGTCCGGCGTGAGCCCACAGAACAAAGCAGGGTCCGTGCCATGCTGCGGCGGCGCCGGGCTCGGCCAGATCCATGCGGAAAGTCGCGGGTTTGCGTACTGCTCAGGTGGCTGACCCGTCCCGGCATGTGGCGATCTGGCTGGCCAAGGGCGACCCCGTGTAGAACTTCTCCCCACTCTACGGGGACGAGGGCGCCGGTGGGGCATCCCGGTCGACCGCCAGGAACGCCTGGGTCGCCGGATCGGAGCGCAGGAGGTTCGCGTACAGCCAGATGAAGGCCACGAACAGCAGGAACGTCGAGTCTTGAAAGTGGCGGTCGAGGTCGGGGTCCAGCGAGGCCCAGTAGCCCCCGATGCAGAGCGCGAGCAGCGGGGCCGCCACGCGCAGGAACGGGACCCGCAGCGGGATCGGACCCGGCGTGGCCGCGGCCAGCCGGACCTCTCCGGGGTCCTGCGCACCACCACCCGCGTCGGCCAGCAGCGCCAACAAGAAGACGAAGTGGCTGTAGTAGTTCGACGGGTTCGAGATCGTGAGGACCAGCGGCATCGCCACGATCATCGCCTGGTGCAGCGGCCGGCGCCGCGCCAGCAGCGCCATGCAGGCAACGGCGATCGTCTCGGCGGCGATGAAGATGAAGATGCGCGCCTGCAGCGTCGCGCCGGACATGCTGTCGGCGCCGGCGATCAGGGCCCGCAGGCTGATCTCGTTCACCCCCACGTCGCGGTTGAGCAGGGTGACCTTCTGTAGCCAGCTGCCCCACGAGCCGAACGAATAAAGGATGCCCGTCAGCAGCACCATCACGACGACGGTAACCCCCGCGCTGACCAGCACGCGGGTCGCCTCGGCGTTCTCGGTCATCAGCAGGCGCAGGCTGGGCGGGCGGCGATCACGCCGCCAGCGTTCGCCGAACCACCACAGCGCCGGCAGCGCCACGCCGAACAGCGAGATGATCGGGAAGAACCGGATGAGCGCCGAGAGCGCCAGGCAGATCCCGGCCGCGGTCCAGCGCCGGCTCTTCAGCGCGGCCGCGCCGAACCCCAGCAGCGCCAGCCAGTCGTGCCGCAGCGTCGCCCCGGTCCAGTTGGTGCCGAACATGTAGAGGTCGTTGGCCCCGAACACGGTCAGCGCCAGCAACATCGGCCACAGCCCGAACGACCGCCAGAGCGCGATCGCCATCAGCAGCAACAGGATGCCGTCGACCAGGCCGGCCATGACCAGCAGCCCTTCCGAGGCGGGGGCGTGGCCAATCAACATGCGGGCGAAAAACACCCACACGGGCGTCGCGTTCGCCCCGTGGTCGGTGAGGGTCGAAATGTATTCGGGCCCCATTACTTGTTCGAAGAAGTTCATGTCCTTCTTGAACTCTTGCCAGCGCTCGTCGCTGAAGCGGGCGCGGACGGCGTGGATCTCGTCGATCACGTCGCGGACGCGCCGCACGCGGTGGTCGTTCAGACCGCGCAGCTCGACCTGGCCCATCGATTCGAGCGAGCCGCCGCGGCGGTCCTCGGCGTAGGCCAGGACGCTGGCCATGTAGACGCCGTCGTACTGCAGCTCCTTGAAGTACTTGGCGAACGGCTGGTAGACACGCAGGTCGTTGGTGTGGACGAACTCCGGCTCGGCCCGGCTGTGGTCCCAGAACTGCGGGTGCCCCAGGTTGTAGAAGGCGGCGAACGCCATCACGGCGGCGGCCGCCAGCGAGGCCGTCACCGCCGCGCGGTTGGCCGGCCAGCGCCGGCCGGGCGCCACCATCCGCAGCGCCGCCAGGAGCGCGATCGCCGCCGCCCCCGCGCGGACGAACGCCACCTCGCGGTTCTCCAGCGGCCAGGCCGCCTGGATGGCGCTGATGACGACCCCCAGCGCGGCGATCGGGACCAGCGCCGGCAGCAGGAACCGAACGCCGCGCGTGCGCCCGTCGGTCGCCAGCAGGAACACCAGGAAGCCGCACACCAGGTAGAGCAGGGAGGTGCGGACCCGGCCCGACTGGCTCTCGCCGGTCGCGCGCCGCAGGGGCGGCGGCATCGCCGGCGGGTGCTCCCCGAACAGCTGCAGCTCCGACACGGAGTAGGCCATGTCGCCGCCGCGCACGGTCAGCCGGACCCAGCGGCCGTGCCCCGAGAGTGAATCGCTCCAGCGCTCACGCAGGCCCGCCTCCGGGCGGGGCTCGGCGGTCCAGAGCGGCCCGAACGAGGTGTGGTCCTCGGAGATCGAGAGGACGTACTCGTCGTTGTTGTCGCCCTGCAGGTAGGCGGCCACGATCGGGACGCTGCTGCCCAGATCGAACTCGACATAGGCGCGGTTGGAGGCGAAGGGGGCGGCGACCGTGGTGTTCCACTCGGAGCCCTCGAACGCGGCGATGCCGTCGGTCAGCACCGCCACGTTCGCGACGCCGGCGCTCGCGCTGGGCTGTTTGCCCGCCAGCAGGTTGCCGTCGGCGTGCGCCGGACGGGCGGCGACCGCGGTCGAAACGATCGCCAGGGAGGCCAGAACCAAAGGACTCAGGTGAGGGCGGGGGCCGCGCACGGCGGACACTCTACCCCAGAGACGGTCCCGGTTGGCCGCCTCCCGGACAGGCGGATCTTGCCCATTCTGGAACCCTTGCTTGTGCGAAAACGCACAAGCGGGCTCGGCGGCCGAGCGATGGCTGGGCGCAGAAAAGAACTTGCCGCGACCCGGCGAGCGCGTGCTAACTTTTAAGGGACTCCTGCGTCTCCGTCTTCGTCGTCGTCGCCGCCGGCAGCTGGGCCGGGACGGCCTTCGGTGACCGGAATGTTTGAGGGTTCTGAGACGGCAGCTCCGTCGGTCACTGAAAGCAAAACGAGGAAGAAGAAATGGGAACGAGACTCTACGTGGGAAATCTGTCGTACAGCATCACCGAGCTGGATCTGCGCGAGCTGTTTGCACCGCTCGGCACGGTCACCGACGCGAAGATCATCACCGACCGTGAGACCGGCCGGCCCCGTGGCTTCGGCTTCATCGAGATGTCGACCGACGACGAGGCCCGCAAGGCCATCGAGGAGCTGAACG
>CAZTZM010000018.1:0-1384 GCA_964618005.1 uncultured Myxococcales bacterium | reverse complement strand
GAATTAATTCTTTCAAATCTCAGTCATCGTAAAGCTTATACATTAAAAGATAGTTTTACAAACCTGTATTTAATGTTATTGAATTCAGGTATTGATCTTCTTTTTCGCCTGGTGTATGTTGCCATTCTGCAATATTTCTTTTTGCATGCAGTTATGCATTGGCAAAATGCATTTACATATTGGCTGATATTATTACTCGCAGAAGATTTTGTTTATTATTGGCTGCATCGCTTCGATCATGAAATACGTTTCTTTTGGGCAACGCATGTTACGCATCACAGTTCTGAAGAATTAAATTTTTCTGTTGGATTTCGCTCCTCTGTTTTTCAGCCTTTATATCGGTTCATTTATTTTATTCCGCTTGCATGGCTTAGTTTTAAACCGCTTGATATTGTGTTTATGTATTCTGCTACGCAGATATGGGGCATCTTCGTTCACACAAAAATGATAAAGAAAATGGGCTGGCTTGAATATATTTTAGTAACACCATCTCATCATCGCGTACATCATGCATCCAATCCAAAATATCTTGATAAAAACATGGGCATGTTTTTAATTGTGTGGGATAAATTATTTGGAACGTTTCAAGCTGAATTACCGGATTCAGAATATCAACCTATAAAATATGGCTTGACAAAAAATATTGAAAAGCCAAATGCTGTTAATATTGTTTTTCATGAATGGAAACAAATGTGGAAAGATGTTTTTCAGAAAAATATTACACTGCGCCAGCGCATGGGATATTTATTTGGACCGCCCGGCTGGAGCCATGATGGAAGCAGACTAACAAGTGAAGAGCTGCGAAGAAAAGAATCAATTGAATGGAATAATGAACAATTCAAATCAGTTGAAATTAATATTGATCCAATTCCTGTTTAAACATTTTTTAATCAATGCTGATATTCGCCGGCTTCATATAAAACATGAGGGTTGCTAAACCGCTAATTTCTGCATGCACTATTTTAAATTCATGTGCGCCTGCGCTTAAGTGAATTTTCTTTTCATGATTTGTATTTTCATCCAGCATGGTATAAGAAGCGTCCCACGCATTAATTATTTCCTTGCCATCAATAAACAACTTTGCCAAATCATCAGCAGTAATTCCAATTGAATAATTTCCTTCTTTCAATTGTATAGTTGATGTAGCTATTGTAGCAAAACTATCAGCAGGTAATTTGTTCCCAATCGCTCCCCACCATGTATAATCAATCGTTTGTTGTGTTGTTGAGTAAACAGGTTGTTGTAACGACTGAATAAAAGATGCGTAATCTTTTTGCGGATCATTTATCGAATCCCACTTATAAAAGTCAATGCTCCAGTTAAAATGAGGATCAAATTCTTTGTATTGAAAAATGTATGGCTTGTTTGCAGAATGTCTTTTTCC
>CAZTZM010000017.1:0-15988 GCA_964618005.1 uncultured Myxococcales bacterium | reverse complement strand
CGCTGTCGCCGGCGGGGCGCCCGGCCGCGGCGCGCGCGCGGGCCGACGCGCTCGCCGACGACGACGTGGCGATCAACCGGGCGATCGGGCCGCACGCGCGGGGCGGGATTCGCGACCGGCGCGACCAGGCCGCCCGCGCCGGCAAGGCGCGCGTCGACATCTTGACCCACTGCAACGCCGGGTGGTTGGCGACCGTCGACTGGGGAACGGCGCTGGCGGGCGTCTACGCGGCGCACGACGCCGGCGTCCCCGTTCACGTGTGGGTCGACGAGACGCGCCCGCGCAACCAGGGGGCGGCGTTGACCGCCTGGGAGCTGGGGCAGCACGGCGTCCCGCACACGGTGATCGTCGACAACGCCGGCGGCCACCTGATGCAGCAGGGGAAGGTCGATCTGGTGGTGGTCGGCACCGATCGGACCAGCGCGACCGGCGACGTGGTCAACAAGATCGGCACCTACCTGAAGGCGCTGGCGGCGCGCGACTGCGGCGTCCCGTTCTACGTGGCGGCGCCGTCGTCGTCGATCGACTGGGCGATGTCCGACGCGCGGCGCGAGGTGGAGATCGAGGAGCGCGGCGCCGCCGAGGTGAACCTGATCGCCGGCCGCACCGAAGCGGGCGGGCTGGCGACGGTGCGGCTGACGCCGGAAGGAACCCGCGTCGCGAACCCGGCCTTCGACGTGACGCCGGCACGGCTGGTCACCGGGATCATCACGGAGCGCGGCGTGACGCCGGCCACCCGTGCCGGCCTGGCGGCGCTGTTTCCCCTCGAATCAGCGGCGGCGGTGCGCGGGTGACGCTCGCGATGCAGCGCCGCGAGACCCTGGCGGCGGTGCGCTGGCTGCTGGCGCGCGGGCTGCTGACGGGCACGTCGGGGAACGTCTCCTGCCGGACGGAACGCGGCTTCCTCATCACGCCGACCGGCATCCCGTCGGAGGAGATGGCGGCGGCGCAGCTGGTCGAGGTGTCGCTCGACGGCCAGGCGCGCGGCCCGCTGCTGCCGTCGAGCGAATGGCGCCTGCACCGCGACGTCTACCGGCAGCGGCCGGAAGCAGGGGCTGTCGTCCACACGCACTCGCCGTTCGCCACCGCCCTGGCTTGCCTGCGGCGGCCCGTGCCCTCCTTTCACTACATGCTCGCCAAGACGGGCGGGGCCCAGCTGCGTTGCGCGCGCTACGCTACCTATGGGACGGAGGCGCTGTCGACGAACGCGCTGGCGGCGCTGGCGGGTGGGCGGCGGGCCTGCTTGATGGCCAACCACGGCCTGGTGGCGCTGGGCGCCGATCTGGCCGCCGCGCGCTTCCTGGCCGAGGAGGTCGAAGGGCTCTGCGCGCAGTACACGATCGCCCGCTCGCTCGGCCGGCCGGTGCTGCTACCCGCGCGCGAGATGGCGGCGGTCGGGACGAAGTTCGCGAGCTACGGCCAGCCCGACAGTCGGCCTAGGCGGCGTCGGTAGCGCGCTCTCGCTCGACGGCCTTGTCCAGCGCCTCGACCGTGTCGCGGCCGAACATCTGGTCCAGCGTCGGGCGCATCACCTCGTAGACCGTGCTCTCGCCGCTGTTGGCGCAAGAATATCGATCGAAGTCGGGCGCCAGCTCGAGGTGCCCCTGGGAGAACGACAGCGGATAGAGGCGGCAGACCGCCGGTTTGATCTCCGCCGGATCGAAGCCGTGGGTCAGCGCGGCCAGATGCAGCCCACAGCCGCGCCCGCGCGAGTGCTCGAGGAAGACGCAGCCGGAGGTGTCCGACGACAGATCCTGCGTGGCGGTGCGGATGACGTAGCCGAACGGCGCCTCGGGATCTTCTTCGGGATCGCGCTCGTCGAACCAACCTTCGGGCGAGCGGCGCTCCGGCTTCAGCACCGACGCGATCTCACGCGCGCGCGCCAGAATGGCCTGCTTCTCCGGGACCTGGACGTCGGCCCCGTGCTGGCAGCAAGCGTCCAGCCGCGGCTTGTCGTTCTCGTCGCGACACAGGCACTGGTGGCTGTCGCAGTCGGACGCGAAGGAAGCCGCGAAGATTCCCCGCTCGACATAGCGGACGCGCTCGTGATCGACCGGCAGGTACGCGATCTCCTCGCTCTCGGGAAGCACGGGAAGACGTTTCACCATGCGAAGACGAATACCACGACCGAAGGAAAGTCTCTAAAACATGAGAGGGGCGACGCTCACAGCTCGCCGTCGCCGCTCGGCGCGGTGCGCACGGCCTGGCAGGTCCAGTGGATGTCGTCGATGTCCCAGCCGGCGGCGCCGCACGCGCTGCCCGAAGCGACCACGGCGTCGCGTGCGTCCACGGCCAGATCCAGATGAGATGACCGCGCGCCGGGACTGTCGCCGCCGCCGCGGCAGTGGACCGCCCACGACAGCTCGCACGCCACCGGGACCTTGCAGGTGTTGTGAAGCTCGAACCGAAGCCCGTCGTCGCCGGCGCGCGATTGATGAAACGCCGGACAACCTCGGATGGTTGGCTGCTTCGGGTTGGATCTCTGGCGTGCTGGTGCTGCCGCCACGCGCGGCGCGGACACGAGCGCCGCCAGCGCGAGCAGCACCGCCGTGAGCGGTCGCCGCATCGGGAACCTCCCGCGGACGGAGATCGTCGAACGACGTGTCCGTCCGCTCGAGGATGAGACAGCGCGGGCGCCCGATCGGTTCCCGAAAAACTATCGCGACGTCAGGGGCGCGCCCAGGCAGCGCGCCATCAGGCCGACGCGATCGAAGAACGGGATCTCGTGCGCCAGGATGATCACGTGGGCGAGCGCGCTGGCCGCCTGGGTGGCGACCGTGCCGGCCGCGCGGCCCCAGGACCAGCGCAGCGCCCGGTCTTCGGGCGGCCGGACCGCCTGGCCGCGCGCGCGCAGATCGCGCGCCAGCAGGCAGCCGCAGACCAGCAGCCCCTGCACCAGGAAGTACGCCGTCTGGTCGCGCCACCCGCCCGGGCCGACCGCCCAGTACTTCGAGCCGAACCAACCCGTGTGCAGCAACAGCGCGCTACCCAGGAAGGTGAGCATGACGTTGCGGTAGCGGTCGTGGAGGTTGCCGCCCAGCGGGAAGTACACCAGCGTCAGCAGCAGCTTGCGGTTGTAGATCCCCCAGCGCCGCCACAGCTCGACGGGATTCCAGGCCAGCAGCGCGAACCGAAACGGCGACGGCATCGGCCAGCCATAGAGCCGCGCCAGCACCACGGCCACGTCGGCCGTCCCCGACAGCGTCACCACCAGGTCGAGGTAGTTGATCGCCACCACCTCCCACAACTCGGCGCGGGACGCCGCCGCCGCGCGGGCCAGGTCGAACACCGCGAAGCTCGCCTGCGCGAAGCAGCGGGCGATGCCGGTGTGAACGGCGGCTTTCATGGCGACCAGCGCCAGCCCGATCAGCACCGGGCGCGCGTCGAGCCGCCGCGCCCGGAACACGTCTCCGGGCGAAAAGACCATCGGGTTCACGGCGTGCCCGGGGAAGACGTACATGAGCGCCCAGACCGGCGCCGGCGCGGCCAGCGTCGCGGGCGGAAGCCGCCCGTCCCGCCGCTGTCGCCACCAGGCCGCCGACACGAACAACAGCAGCACCACGCTGGGCTCGTTGATCCAGGCGTAGGCCGCGGGGTGGTGATAGTGGGTGGAGAACAGGTGCTTCGGCAGCCAGATGGCCAGCAGGCCGAGCACGGCGGCCGTCGCCCAGGTGGTCGTCCGCCCGGCGAACAGCAGCCCCACGATCGCCAGGTGGTAGAGGGCATAGGCCCCGGTCGTCGTCGCCAGCGCCAGGACCCCGGCCAGCGCCGTGATCTCGAATGCGCGTGCCGGCGCCAGCGGCACGGTCAGTGCCCCGGCCGCGATGACGGCGATCGTCCGCGGGGGGACGTGCATCCCCAGCATCGGACCGAGCGCCGCGACGGCGCCCACGGTCAGGGCGACCAGCGCTGCCCAGCCGGCGTAGCCGCGGGTCGTCGCGCGCCGCGCCTCGGGCGCGGGCGCCGCGATCGCGCCGGCGTCGCCGCTGCCCTCGCCGATCTCGGTCCAGCTCTTCATGGCGCGTCGATCAAAGGCGCGCCACGGCGACGGGCTTGCAACCCGGCGGCCGGCCTCCGGTGGGCGTGGCGACCCGGCCGCGCGTCAGGGTGTCCGCCGCGAGGGTGCCGGCGTGGAACGCGCAACCCGGGGCCGGCGGCGGCACGACGGTCTCGCCGCGGACGCTGGCCTGCTCCCCGACCACCAGGCTGCCCGCGAGCGCGACCGTGGCCAGCAGGGCGCGACCGGGCTGAGTCCAACGTCTCGACATCCGGCCGTGACGGTACAAAGCGTCTTCAACCGAACTCCCTCAATCAGGTGAGAACCCGGTGCCAATTGTGGAAGCTCGGGTGACGCGGCGCGGGCGTCACCGGCCCGTCGCACACCAGCCGGCGCGCAGGCACCAGCCCGTCACACGTCCGTCGCGGCGCTCGGTCTTTAGCTCGGCGCGAACAGCGCGCCCACCGATTCCAGGCGGGCGGCCAGCGTTTCAATCTTCGACAGGCGGGCGCGCAGCTCGTCGCGAAACTCCCGCGCGTCGGCGCTGGCCAGCTCGACCATCAGGCCGTGGCGCTGCTCTTCCAGCGCGAGCTCGAGCTCCCGTAGCTCCTCTCCCGTCAGATCCAGCCTCACGTCCATGGCCACAATGTAACGCCGTCCGGGCCGGAGGCGCGTCAGGGGGCGGCGCCAACCTGCCCCGAATCCCGCAAGAAATGCCTTGCGCCAGAGGCGACTTAGATTCTGACCATGCTCCGGCGTGGCGTTCTGGCGGCGGCGCTCCTGGCCGGTGCGGTCTCGGCGGCAGCCGCCGTCCCGGACATTCGCACCTACGGTTCAATCGACACGCTCGTCCGCAATCACGACGCGGCGCCGAAGGTGGTCCTGGCCGACGTGCTCAGCCGGCCGCACGCCTACGGTCTCGGCTCGCTCAGCGACCTGCGCGGCGAGATCACCATCCTCGACGGCACGGTGTGGGCCTCCTATCCGCCGGCGCGTCCGGGCGAGGCGGGGCGGGTCGACGTGTCGCGCGCGGGGGCCGAGCAGGCCGGCTTCCTGGTCACCACCTACGTCGATCCCGCTCGCTGGAAGCCGATCAAGCTGAACGGGCCACTCTCCTCGGAGACGCTGGACGCGGCGCTCGAGAAGCTGGCGATCGAGAACGGCGCCGGCGCCGCGCCGACGGCGTTCCTCATCGAGGGGCGCTTCCCCCAGCTGACGCTGGCGATCGCCGACGGCCGGCGGTTGCCATCGGGCCCTGGCTCGGAGGCGGCGATTCAGCAGGCGAACTACCTCGAGCAGGAGGTCGACTCCGGGGGCGTGCAGGGGACCTTGGTCGGGTTCTACACGCCGGCCGCCGACGGCCAGTTCACCCACGCCGGCGCCCGGACCCATGTTCACGCGGTGATTCCGGATCGCCGCGCCACCGGCCACGTGGAGGCCTTCACGGTCTCGCCGGGCGCCACGCTGTGGCTGCCCGTCGGGTCCTAACGCCCCCGAGTATGATTAGGTTGAACCGCATGAAAACTCCCGAAGCGCGGCGGAGCTCAACCGTCGCAGAATCGAAGCGGCCGGGTGAGGTCGACGTGGAGTCTCATGCCCACCAGGTCCGGAACGGCTCCAAGCACACCGCCCACGGCGAGGTCTGGGACGTCGACGCGGCTCACCCCGAGCAGACGCCCGTCTGGTACCAACCAGAGAGCGGGCAGCCAGGGCCCCGCGACCCCGACGACGCCGCGCGGGCCGGCCGCGACGATCGCCGCTGACGCATGTGCTTCTCGGCGACGGCCAGCTTCGGCCTCTCGGGCGTGCTGACGGGCCTGGGCGCGGTGGCGCTGGCGCGCAACGAGGAGCCACCGCAGCGGATGTTCGCGGCGGTGCCGCTGCTGTTCGCGGCGCAGCAGGCGGCCGAGGGGACCGTCTGGGCGACGTTCGACGGCGGCTCGCTGGAGCTGCACCGGCTGGCCGTCACCGCGTTCCTGGCGTTCGCCATGGTCATCTGGCCGATCTGGTTGCCCATCGCGCTCCACCGCGCGGAACGTGAGCCCCGGCGCCGGCGCGCGCTGGCCGCGATCGTGGCGGCCGGGTTGCTCGTCGCGACGCCGGCCGCCGTCTGGTTGGCGCGGGGCGAGTTCACGGCGCACATCGCGGGCCGCTGCATTGCCTACGAGATGGGCGCCGAGCCGGGCGTGCACACCAGCACCTGGGCGCTGTTCTGCTACATCGTGCCGACGGTGCTGCCGTTCTTCGTGTCGTCGCTGCGGCTGACGCGCTGGTTGGGGGCGCTAATCGTCGGCTCGCTCCTGGCGACCGTCACCGCCGAGCGCGTGGCGCTCACCTCGGTCTGGTGCTTCTTCGCCGCGGCCATCAGCAGCATGATCATCTGGATCGTCAGCCCGCAGGGGGCGCAAGCCAGTCCGTTCCCCGCGCCCGCCAAGCGGTAGGCCATGACCACGACCGATCGGCGCCCGGACGAGACCGATGTGCTGATCGCCGGCGCGGGGCCGACGGGGCTGGTGCTGGCGCTCTGGCTGGCCCGGAAGGGCGTTCGGGTCCGGATCGTCGACGCGGCGGCCGAGCCGGGGACCACCTCGCGCGCGCTGGCGGTGCAGGCCCGCACGCTGGAGCTCTACCGCCAGCTCGGCCTGGCGGAGGAGGTGGTGGCGCGCGGGCGCCGGCTGGCCGCGGCGAACCTGTGGGTCGGCGGCGAGCGGCGCGGGCACGCCGCCTTCGGCGAGATGGGCGTCGGGATCAGCCCGTTCCCCTTCGGCCTGATCTTTCCCCAGGACGAGCACGAGCGATTGCTGATCGACGCGCTCGGCCGCCTGGGCGTGAGGGTCGAGCGCCGGGTGCGCCTCGAGCGCTTCGAGGAGGCGCGCGGCGCGGTCGTCGCGCAGCTGCGGCTGGCGAACGGCGAGTCGGCGGTCTGTCGCGCGGCGTATCTGGCCGGTTGCGACGGCGCGCGCTCGACGGTGCGCCAGACGCTGGGCACCGGCTTTCCGGGCGGGACGTATTCGCATCTCTTTTACGTCGCCGACGTCGACGCGCGCGGGCGGCTGGCGAACGGGGAGCTGCACCTGTTTCTCGAGCAGGCCGACTTCCTGGCGCTGTTCCCGCTGGCCGGTGAGGGGCGCGTGCGCCTGATCGGAACCATGAGCGCCGGGGCGGAGACCGCTGCCCTGGGCGAGCCGGCGAGCGGCGGCGAGCGCGCGCTGGGGTGGGACGACGTGAGCCGCCGGGTGCTCGATCAAACGCGGATCGAGATCGACCGGGTCAACTGGTTCTCGACCTACCGCGTGCACCATCGCGTGGCCTCCCGGTTCCGCGACGGGCAGGTGTTCCTGCTCGGCGACGCGGCCCACATCCACAGCCCGGTGGGCGGGCAGGGGATGAACACGGGGATCGGCGACGCGGTGAACCTGGCCTGGAAGCTGGCCGCCGTCCTCGGCGGCCGCGCCGACGGGCGCCTGCTCGACAGCTATGAGCCGGAGCGGATCGCCTTTGCGCGGCGGCTGGTCGCCACGACCGATCGCGCCTTCCAGGTCGCCACCAGCCCGGGCGCGGTGGTGCGGCCGATCCGGACGCACGTCTTCCCGGCCCTGGTGTCGCGCCTGTTCCGGCTGGCGTCCGTGCGCCGGTTCATGTTCCGGGTGGTGTCACAGACGGAGATCAACTACCGCGGCGGCGAGCTGGCAGAAGGGCAAACCGGCCACGTCCACGGCGGCGATCGCCTGCCCTGGGTGCCGGGCGAATCGGGCGCGCCGGGCGACGACAACTTCACGCCGCTGGCGTCGCTCGACTGGCAGGCGCACGTCTACGGCCACGCCGGCCCCGAGATCGCCGCCGCCTGCGCGGCCCGCGGGCTGCCGCTGCACCTGTTTCCCTGGGCGGCGGCCGCGGCGCGCGCCGGCCTGACGGAAAGCGCGCTCTACCTGGTGCGGCCCGACGGATACCTGGGCCTGGTCGATCCGGAGGCGCGCCCGGCCCACCTCGACCGCTACCTCGAGCAGCGCGGCCTCCGGCTCTGAATCGGCGCGCGGCTTTGCGCCGCTGCCCGTCTTCGATCTCGGAGCCGGGGCCGCGCGATATGACGCGCGGTGATTACGGTCACCTGGAATCATGCCGGTCCTACGGTCCTTGGATCTGGACAACCCGGGATCGCTCCTTCAGATTTTTTGCGTCGGCCACAACGGTTTCGACGATCGCGAGGTAGCAACGTGCGACGCAATCTGTGGGCTTTCTGGCAAGCAGGATCCGCGAGGGCGGTGATGGTGGGGGCGGCGATCCTGGTTGCCGTCGTCGCGACGCCACGGACCGCGCGCGCCGAGGACGCGCGGTACCTGAAAGGCGTGGTGGTGCTCGCCGACAAGCCGGCGAAGTCGCGCGTGGTCTCCGAGGCGACGGTGCGCCTTCGGGGCAGCAAGGAATCGCAAGCCACCGACGCCGACGGCCACTTCTGGCTGGTGCTCCCGGCGGGCGTCAAGCCCGGCGACCCGGTGGAGCTCGACGTCGAGAAGGAAGGCTTTCGCGTCTGGCAGCCGTTCGACGGCCAGGCGCGCGTGCCGTCCGATCTCGACAAGGGGCTGGTCGAGGTGCAGATCGCGCCGATCGGCTCGAAGCGGTTCGTGTCGCCGCCGGCGATCGAGGCGCTGGTGACCAGCATGATGGCCCGCGCCCGCGATCAGATCGGTCGCGACACGCGCGCCGATCAGATCGATCTCGACCGCTACCTGCGCGAGTGGGCGGCGCGCTTCGGGCTGTCTTTCAAGGACGTGAAGACGGAGCTCGATCATTGGTCCGCGAAGGTAAAGGCCAGCAAGACGGCCGACCCGGCCCAGAAGGGCGAGGCGGCGTTCCTGCGCCACGACTTCGCCGAGGCCGCCCGGCTCACCCACACGCAGGCCGACGCAGCGGCCGCCGAGGAGGCCAACTTCAAGAAGGAAGAGGACGCGCTGGCGGCCAAGCGGCGGGCGTTCGCCGACGGGCAGCGCGAATCGCTCAAGCACCAGGCCGACGCGGACTTCATGAACCTGGAGTTCGACAAGGCACTGGAGTCGTACCGGAAGGTCCTGGCCGGGACGAGCCGCGAGCGCGACCCGGCGCGCTGGGCGGCGGCCTCGATCGACGTCGAGCGCGCCGAGCACCAGCTGGGCCTGCGCGGGAGCGGGCCGGAGGCGCGGGCGCATCTGCAAAAGGCGGCGGCGGCCTGCCGCGACGCGCTTCAGGTTTACACGCGCGACAAGCTGCCGCGCGAGTGGGCGCAGGCGGAGAACGCGCTCGGGATGATCCTGGCGGACGAAGGCAGCCGCCTGAGCGGCGCCAAGGGGGACGACCTGCTGGCCCAGGGCGTGGAGGCGTTGCAGCGCGCGCTGGACGTGGACACCCGCGAGCAGCACCCGGAGGAGTGGGCCGCGTCGACCGTCGCGCTGGCGCAGGTGCTGGCGGCGCAGAGCAAGCACGCCGGTGGCCCGAAGGGCGAGGAGCTCTTCACCCGCGCCGTCGACGCGCTCCGCGCGACGCTGGACGTCCACAACCCCGATCGCTATCCGCGTGAGTGGGCGGCGACCGAGTCGCTGCTGGGCGCCATGCAGGAGGCGCACGCGCTGGGCCTGAACGACAACCAGGGGCGGGACCTGCTGGCGCGGGCGGCCGACGGGTTCCGGTTCGCCCTGCGCGTGTTCACGCGCGAGCAGGCGCCGATGGAGTGGGCGTCGAACCAGCGCGCGCTGGGCGGCGCGATGCTGGAGCAGGGCAAGCGCGCCTCGGGCCCCAAGGGGGACGAGCAGCTCGCTCAGGCGGCCGACGCGCACCGGGCGGCGCTGAAGGTGTTCACGCGCGACAAGACGCCGATGGAGTGGGCGGCCACCGAGGCGGGGCTGGGGACCGTGCTGCAAGAGCAGGGGAAGCGCGCGCCGGGCGGCAAGGGGGACGAGCTGCTGAGCCAGGCGGTCGAGGCGTACCAGCAAGCGCTGCAGGTGCGCACGCGCGAGCAGGCGCCCGAGGCGTGGGCCGCCACGCAGGACAGCCTGGGGACCACGCTCGACGAGCAGGGAACGCGCGTGAAGGGAGACAAGAGCGTGGCGTTGCTGACCCAGGCGGTCGAGGCGCTCAAGCAAGCGCTGCAGGTGCGCACGCGCGAGCGGGCGCCGCTCGACTGGGCGGCCAGCGAGGAGAACCTGGGGAGCGCGCTCGACGATCTCGGCGTGCGCACCGACGGATCGAAGGGCGAGGCGCTGTTGGTCGAAGCGGCGGCGGCCTGCCGCCTGGCGATCGAGGGCTACGCGCGCGACGCCTCGCCGCGCGACTGGGCGATGGCGCAGAACAACCTGGGGAGCGTGCTGGCCGATCAGGGGCGTCGCCTCGACGGCCCGCAGGGCGACGAGCTGCTGGGGCAGGCGGTCACCGCGTTCAACCTGGCGCTGCAGGTCTGCACGCGCAGCCAGCTGCCGCGCGACTGGGCGATGACCGAGAACAACCTGGGGAGCGTGCTGGAGGATCAGGGGCGTCGCCTCGACGGCAGCGACGGGAACCTGCTGCTCGCGCGGGCCGTCGACGCCTACAAGAACGCGCTGCAGGTCTACACCCGCGAGGAGTTCCCGCAGGCCTGGGCCGTCACCGAGGACAACCTCGGCAACGTCATCAACGAGATCGTCCGCCGCGAGCACCCGCAAGAAGCGGCCGCGACGGATCGCGCCCAGTAGCGGCGCGGTTGGATCTAACTTTCTTCGGCTTCGACGGCGTGGGCCGATTCGCGGACCGCATCGCCCAGGGAGATGTGCGCGCCCCGGCGTGAGATGGCGGGGAGCGAAATGACGCCGGCGGCGATGTACCAGATCGTCTGGATGCCGTGGAGGACGATGGCGTAAGCCATCCCGTTCGAGTTGACGACGGCGGCCGGGACGTAGGCGGTCAGCCCCAGCTTGATGGCGGCGTGGAACTGGCCGACCAGACCGGGTGAGTTGGGGAGCGTCAGCACGACGCCCGTGAACGCCATGATGACGAAGGCGGCGCCCAGCGAGATCGGCAGGTTCATGTGCCGGGCCAGGATCCACATCCCGACGCCGTTGCTCCCCCAGTAGATCACCGACTGGATCAGGAAGATGGAGAAGTTCCGGCGATCGGCCAGCGCGCGGAAGCCGGAGATCAACGACCGCAGCTTTTCGCCCGCCTGCTGGGCGCGCGCCGGCATGAAGTACTCGATCAGCGTCAGCTTCAGCGCGATGGCGATCGTCCGATCGGTCCAGAGCTGCGCGAACACCAGGAACAGCGTCAGGCCGACGAACCCCAGCAGCGACAGCCAGGCGGCCACGCGCAGCTCGCGCGTGAACAGGTCGCCCGCCGACGCCAGGTAAGCCACGAAGAACAGGACCGACACCAGCAGGCCGTCGACGATGCGCTCGACCGCGACGGCGCCGACCATGGCGGTCATCCGGACGTTGCGCTCGCGCGCGACCAGGTAGGGGCGCACGAATTCGCCCAGCCGCACCGGCAGCGCCAGGATCGCCATGAACCCCACCGACGAGATCGGCAGCAGGCGCTTGAACGGCAGCGACGTCCCCAGCGCGCGCAGCAGGTACTCCCAGCGCAGCGTCCGGAACAGGTGCGTCACCACCAGCGTCAGCACGTAGAGCGCCACCGCCGTCGGCGATAGGGCGCGCAGGGCCCTCAGCACGGCGTGGCCGTCCATTCCGTGCACCGCGTAGGCGACGCACACGGCGCCGACCACCAGCGACAGCGTCGCCTGGATGAAGAGCTTGCGGTTCATCGCGCCTGGACCGGCTCGGGCAAGTCGCCGGTCAGGATCCGGCGCGGGTTCTCGTCCAGCATGGTGGTCAGCGCGGCGGGGCCCAGGTTCTTGCGGACCCAGGCCATCCCGGCGGCGACCGAGGTCTGGTCCTCGGGCCGGTGGATGTCGGAGGCGGCGGCGTGGACCAGCCCCTCCTGCGCCAGCCGCCGCGCGGTCTTCATCTCCTGCTTCCCGTGCGCGCCGTCGAGCGCGCCCAGATCGATCATCAGCGCCGCGTGCCGGCCGACGCGCGCCGCGACGTCCAGATCGCGCTGGACCGGGACGTAGCGTTCGGGGTGGGCCATGACCGGCAGATAGCCGCTGGTGCGGAGTTGAAACAGCTCGTCTTCGATCCCGGGCGGCATCAGCTGGGTTCCCACCTCGAACAGAAAGGCGGCCCCGCCGCCGTAGGACGGCACCGCGCGCCGCCGCACGCGATCGAGCAGCACGGCATCCCAGAAGTTCTCGGCACCGAGCCCCAGGGTGGCGCCCAGGTTGGCAGCCCGCGCATCCGCGGTCACGGCGCTGAACGCGCCGTCGATCGCCTCGTGAGACGGCATGAACATGCCCGCGCGCTGGTGAGGCGTCGCATAGAGATCCGAGAAGCCCAGCGCCGCGATGGCCCGGACCATCTGCATCGACATCTGCCGATCGGTCGCGCCGTCATCCAGGGCGGGAAGATAGTGGGCGTGAAGATCAACGTATTGGGACATCGGGCGGTGCGGAAAGCCGCGCGAACATAGCGCGACGGGCGTTCCGCGCAAAGCTTCTCCCCACCCTCAAGTCGGGGACTGTGGGTGGGACTGTCACCAGGCCTTCGCGACCACGGGAATCAGTTGCATGTGAATTTTCCAGCACTTACAATCAAGAGTTGCCGGAACGCACTTTGCTGGCGGTTTCACCGGCGTTCGTACTCCGAAGGAGCTGACTGCACATGGGCGAGAAAGTGGTGCTTCCGAAGTTTGAAGTTCAATCGGAAAGCGTTCACCCAGCCATCAAGGCCACCGGGGCGGCCGCCGCCCTGCTCGTCAGCGCGATGTTGATCCTGGGTTGGGCGGTCTGGCACCGCCGCGGCCAGCAGATGGCGGCCGAGCAGCGGCGCGACGCGATCATCGCGGCGCGGGTCGCGGAGGCCAACGCCGCCATCGAGGCAGCCAAGGCGAAGGAGGCCGAGGCGGCCGCGCGCGTGGCGGCGGAGCAGGCCAAGGTCGCGGCGGCCAAGGCGGCCGCCGATGCGGCAGCCCAGGCCAAGGCGGACAAAGCGTCCGACAAGTCGACCGCGGTGGCCGACGCCTCGTCCGGGCACCGCCACAGCCATGGTCACCACCATGGCAAGGCCGGCGCGGCGAAGGGGAAGGGCGGCGCCGTGGCCTCCACGGACAACGACGGCAAGAAATCGGCGCCCAAGTCGACGCGCGACAACGCCGCGATCGACAAGCTGCTGGCGTCGTTCAACAAGTAAGATCCGCGCCCGCGTTCCGGCGAGCCCGGGCAGCGCACGCGCCTGCCGGTGCGTGCGTTGAAGTCACCGTCAATTCGTGTTACCAGGAAAAGGGACATGTCCGATCGACGTGAGAATTCGGTTCTGTTTTCGCTGAAAGAGCTGCGTCGAATCGAGGACGACCGCGTCCGCAAGGAAGAGGATGAGCTGTCCGCCCGCCGAGAGGCGGAGCGGGCCGCGAAAGAGGCGGCCGAGCGGTCGGCCCGCGAGGCCGAGGCGCAGCGCCAGCGCGAAGAGGCCGATCGGATCCGCCGCGCCGAGGAAGAGCAGCAGGCGCGCCACCGCGAGGATCAGATGCGGCTGCAGGAGACCGAGCGGCGCGCGCGGGTCGAGGGCGAGATGCGCATCCACGAAGAGCGCATGCGGCTCGAGGTCCAGGCCAAGGCCAAGAACTCGCCGGTCAAGGCGATCGTGACGGTGGCGGTCATCCTGATCGCCATCGGCGGCGGCCTTGGCTACAAGATGTACACCCAGCACCAGGCCGAGCTGGCCGCCCAGCGCCAGGAGCTGGCCCGGGTGGAGGCCGAGAAGGCCAAGGTCGAGGCCGAGAAGAACCGCGCCGAGATCGAGTACAAGAGCCAGGTGGCGGCCATCCAGAAAGAGATGAACGACAAGCTGGCCAGCGCGAAGAGCGACGAGGAGCGGGCGCACATCCGCGCCGAGGCCGAGGCCGCGCGCGCGCAAGCCGCCCGCAGCACGAAGCACGCCTCCTCCGGCGGCAAGTCCGACAAGGACAGCTCGAGCGCCAAGATCAACAAGAACGTCGGGAAGCGCGACATCAGCGACAACCCGCTCGAAGGGTTCTAAGAGCTCTCCGTCATGTCGATCGGCGCCGATCTCTTCGAAGAGAACAGGAAGCGACTGCTCGCGCTGCTCACGCGCCTCTCGTACGAGGAGCGCGAGGTGACGCTCTCGTCCGGGCTGAAGAGCAACTTCTACATCGACTGCCGCCAGACGGTGCTGACCGCCGAGGGGCACTTTCTAGTCGGCAGCCTGTTCAACCACATCCTGGCCACGCGCGTGCCCGAGGTGGAGGCGATTGGCGGCGTGACCATGGGCGCCGACCCGCTGGCATCGGCGGTCTCGACCCTCAGCTACGTCGCCGGGCGCCCGTTGCCCGCGTTCTACGTCCGCAAGGAGGCCAAGGGCCACGGCACGACATCCTGGATCGAGGGGACGAAGTCGCTCCGCCCCGGGATGCCGGTCGCGATCGTCGAGGATGTGGTCACGACCGGCGGCTCGGCCTTGAAGGCGGTCGCCCGCGCGCGTGAGTTCGGTCTGAAGGTCTCCGTGATCCTGGGGCTGGTCGATCGGGACGAGGGCGGGCGTGAGGCGCTGGAGAAGGAAGCGCCTCTCATTTCGCTGTTCCGTCGACAAGACTTCCGGCAATGAGCCAGGCGGGGGCGGGGCGGCGCGTCGGGGTGATTGCCCTGGCCGTGGCGTTCAGCGCTTGCCTGCCCCAGAAGCAGATACGCGTCGATTTCTCGGAGACGCCGCGCGACTACCTGGCCGGCGACTACCAGGGCGTCTACACCCGCTGGACCCGGCACGACTACGCGCAGCACGAGGTCGACAAGGCGCTCGAGGTCTGGGCGACGTTCAAGAGCTGGGATTTTCGTGAGGCCTATATCGAGCGGTATGCTTCGATCTACGGTCTGTCGGACGCCAAGCGGAACGATCTGCGCCAGGCCCAGCGCGACGCCTACCAGGCGGCCTACGAGTTCCACGTGACCGCCCAGAGCGCCGACTGGAACTGGAACGACCTGGACAAGTCGAGCACCGCCTGGCGGGTGACGCTGATCGACGCCGTCGGCCACGAGCTCCCCTCCGAGCGGGTCGTGCAGGAGAAGCTCCCCGACGCGTACGAGCGTGAGTTCTTCCCGGACAAGACGCCGTTCACCAAGACCTACCGCATCCGGTTCCTGATCCCGCCGGCCGGCGACTTCGCGGGGCCACGCTCGGGGGCGCTGACGCTCCGGTTCTCGAGCCCGATCGGACGGATCGACCTGCTCTGGAAGAGCTGACCCTCCTTACTTCTTGCGCGTGCGCGAGCCGGGGAGGCCGGCGATGGGATCCAGATCGTCGAAGGTCTCGATCGCCTCGCGCTTGTAGAGGTCGGCTTCGCGCGCGAAGAAGTCGGCTTCGATCGCGTCGAAGGCCTCCTGCTCGGAGCCGTTGTTGCCGGTGATCCGGCGCGGGCGCGGCGTCGCGCTGCGCGGCGCCGGCGGGTCGAGCTTGGGCGGTGGCGCGTCCTCGATCGCCGGGGGCAGCTCGGGTTGACCGTTGCGCGCGTGGATGGCCGGCAGCTCCGGATCGATGATCACGGACGGGACGACCTCGGCGACCGGCGGCAGGCCCGGCGCGATGTCGTCGACCGGCGCGGCGGACGCTTCGATGGGCGGCGCGGCTTCGACCGCCGGCGGAGGCTCGAACGGGGCCGGCGGTTCGTCGAAGGGGGCGGGCGCCGTATCGGCCACCGGGGCGGCCTCGATCGATTGCGGTGCGACCGCGGCGGGCGCGCGCGGCTCCTCCACCGGGACGCCGGCGGCGTCCAGCTGCACCTGGATCGTGGGCGCCACGGCCAGCAGGCTCGCCGTGGCGGCGGCCGGCGTCGGCTTTCGGCGGGCGCTGGCGATCTCGCCCGAGGCGCTGGCCCCCTTCTTGTTGGTGAGCGGGATCGGCGTGGCCGCCGGCGGCGTCATCGCGC
>CAZTZM010000016.1:0-12375 GCA_964618005.1 uncultured Myxococcales bacterium | reverse complement strand
GACGGTGCCGCTGACCGCCACGGTGGCGGGCGCCGCCTCCGTGCGCGGCGCCTCCTTCGGGGGAGGCGGGGGGGTGGGCGTGGGCGCCGGCGCAGGCGTCGCCTCGGGGGTGGACTGGCCCCCGGCGCGGCCGCGGGCCTCGCGCGCCAGCGGGCGGATGACGTGCTCCAGCTCCGGATCCAGCGGGCGGATGCGCAGCAGCGCCTCCCACTTCGTCGCGGCGGCCGCGAAGTCGCCGTTGTCCCAGGCCAGCTTGCCGCCGGCCAGCAGGTTGAAGATCAGATACTGCTTTTCGGCGGCGGCCTTCACGGCCAGGTCCTGCGGCGTGCGGACCGCCAGCGGCAACGGCATCTCCTCGCCCAGCCAGGATCGGCCATCGGCGGGCGGCGCGGCGATCGCCACGGCAGGCGCCGCGGCCAGCGCGACCAGCGTCAGACGACCCAAGATCCGCGCCAGCCTCATCATCACCAGCTATACACCAGCGACGACGTGAACACGTTGTTGGCCACGGTGGGCGCGCCGGCCAGCTCGCGGTTGTCGAGGTATTCGGCCTTGAGGATGACCGCCTCCCACAGATCGATGCGCGCGCCGCCGGTGAAGCGATCGACCGTGATCGGCGTGAACCCGTCGAACCAGGCGTGGCGGCGGTCGTAGCGGCCGTAGATCGTCAGCTTGTGGAGCGCGCCCACCGACCAGGGGAGCGCGTAGGCCACCTGCACGTAGCCGCCGCGCATGCTGAACGCCGACGAGATCGGGAAGTTGCCCAGCGACGTCGTCTTCGGCCCACCCTCCCCTTCGTCGACGTGAACGTACTCGGCGTTGACGTAGAGGCTGCGGAACGCGATGCGCGCGTCGAACCCGAACGCCTTCTGGTGCGCGTCCTGGTCTGCCTGATCGTTGCGCGGGCCGACCATCCCGGAGGCGCCCAGCTTGGCCTGAATGCCGGGGGTGTTCAGCTCGTAGCCGAGGCGCGCCGAGCCGACCGGCTCGCCGCTCAGGCTGGCGTCGGGCGGCTGCAGGGCCTCGACGAACGTGCCGCTGTTGGTGGCGGCGGCGTTCAGGCTCAGCGCCGACTGCAGCGGCGCCAGCTGGATCCGGTAGAACAGCTTGGCGCCGATCGACTGGCCGGTCGTGTAGCGCGCCACCAGCGAGGGCGTGACGCCGGTGCGGATGTTGGCCTCGTTGTCGAGGTACTCGATCCCGAACACGGAGTCGAACTTCCCCACGCTCAGCGCCAGCTCCTGGCTGTCGAAGGGGACGAAGCGGCCGAAGGCCTGCTCGACGTAGACGCGCGTGTCGTCGCCGCTGCCGGTGAAGCGTGGCAGGAGCTGCACGCGCGAGAACACCATCACCGGCGCCGCGGCCGGCGCGTACTTGAGATCGACGTCCAGCGTGTTGAGCAGGAACGAGGCGTTGCCGCCGATCCCCGCCGAGCGCGGCAGGAACCCGTTCACGAACCGGCCGCCCGCGTTGGTCGACGCCACGTCGCCGCGCGAGTTCACCGCCGGCGCGAAGGTGTCGACGCCGTAGTCGGCCGGCACGCTCTGATCGCCAGGCGCGAAGCTGGTCCCGTTCCCTTGCGCCTTGGCGAACCCCACATCGACGTAGCCGTCGATCGACAGCGGCGACGGCGCCCCGGCGCCTTCGACGGGCGGCGTGTAGCCGTCGCTGTCGTTGACGGGCGCGGGCTCCTCGACCGGCGCTGGGGCCTGCGCCAGGACGGGTGGCGCCGCGAAGAGGAGGGCGACCATGACGACCCGGCCCGTCACGGCAGCACCTCGACCGGCGTCGACGCGGCGCCGAGAGCGTCCGCCACGCCGATCACCTCCCAGGTCAGCGTGAGGCCCGTGGGCTCGGCGATCGACAGATCGATCTGGCGCAGGGCGTCCTCGGAGTCGAGCCAGTTGCAGCCCGGCAGATCGCTGGGGTCATCGAAACAACCGGCGATCCCTTGGCTCGGATCGCCGGCGTCCAGCGCCACGAGACCTTCGTATATGGCGTAGGTGGACGGATCAGCGCTGGTCAGCGCCGTCGTGTACGCCCCGGCCAGCGTTCCCAGGTCGTCCCCTACCTGGCTGTTCGGCGGCGCGAACACCCGCGCGCCCGGCGGGAGCGCGATGGTGTTCACGCGCCAGTAGGTCGAGAAGCGCCACTGCCCGTCGATCTGAAGCGGCTGCCCATTTCCCGGACCGGGAGGTGTGTCGCCGAGGACGGTCGGAATGCCGGGGAAGGCGTGCGCCGTCCCGTCGGATCCCGTCAACGTGAAGACATAGATCGGCGCCGGCTGGACGACGTTGGCGGCGGCATCCCAGGCGAAGGTGCCGCTGCCGAAGTCGAGGAACGAGATCGCCGTGCCGTTCAGCCAGCCTTCGATCGGTTCGAACTGGGCGGTCCCGGGCGTTGTTCCACCGCTGGACGTGCCATCTGGCACCAGCGGCATCGTGCGCCCCTCGCCGGGCGTCAGCGGGTACCCGCCGTCGAGGATCTGGCGCGCCGAGGTCAGCGCGCCGGGCGCCGTGCCGGCGGGGACCTGCGCGTAGACGATCTGCCAGAACGGGCTGTAAAAGCCGCTCTGCGGCCCGACGCTGAAGATCGGGTGCCAGCCCGAGGCGTCGACCAGCTTCACCGGCGTTCCGTCCGCCGCCCAGCCGGTGATCGGCACGTAGGCCGGCTGCATCCAGACCTGCGGGTAGTTCGCCCAGACCTCCGTGGTCAGGAACGTCACCGAGCCGCCATCGGCCAGCGCCGTGCGCTGGGCCAGCGTCGACCCGTTCACGATCAGGTTCAGCGGGATGCCGCCGGGGAGCCCTTCATTCTTCGCGATCGCCGTCGCACCGCCGGCGGACAGCGCCTGGTCGGTGAACAGCGTCCAGAGCCGCGGATCGGCCGGCGCGGGCGCTTGCGAACAGGCGCCGGCAGCCACCCAGGCGGCACAGGCGACTCCGCGCAGCAGCCTCTTCACCCGGCCAGGATAGGCGCGCACCTCAGCAGTACGCAAAAAGTCCGCGGTTGGATCTATTCGGAACCCTGAAAGGGTTCCGAATCTCCCGCGATGAGCCGCGCGCGGCAAAGCCGCCCGCGGCTCGACGCGATCTCTCTCCAGGATTCGACTACGCGGGCTTGCCGAGCGTCTTGGCGCCGGGCTTCCACTCGACCGGGCAGCGCTCGCCGGTCTGCAGCGCCTGGACCAGGCGCAGCGTCTCCGAGACCGAGCGCCCGAGCAGGTCGGCGTTGTACGACGCGTGCTGCACGATCCCGTTCGGGTCGATGATGATCGTCGCGCGCAGGGCCACGCCGCTCTCGTCCAGCAACGCGTCGTAGTCGCGCGCCACCGTCTTGTTGAAGTCAGCCAGCAGCGGATGATTCAACTTGCCGAGGCCGCCCTTGATCCACGCCTTGTGCGAGTGCTTGGAGTCGGTCGACGCGCCGAGCACCTCGCAGTTGAGCGCGCGGAACTCCTCGTGCCGTCGGGAAAACTCCTGAATCTCCGTCGGGCAGATGAAGGTGAAATCGGCCGGATAGAAAAACAGGACGACGTACTTACCCTTGTAGTCAGCCAGCGAGATCTTCTTGAAATCGCCGTCACCGACGACAGCGTCGACCGTGAACTCGGGGGCCTTCTTCGTGACCAGGCTCATTCGACTCTCCTTTTGATGTGCGGCGTGACAGTAGCACAGGATTTTCCACCGGCCGCCCGCCGCGCGGGGCCATTGCCTTCGGTCGATGTTGGGTCGAAGATTTCTTTATGAAGCCTCGCTTAATCTCCTCTCACTTCCTCTGCCTGGGGTGCCTGGGGGCGCTGGTCGTCGCCGGCGCGGCGGCGTCCTGCGGGGGCGGCAGCAGCAGCCCGCCGATGAACCCGATCTACGGAACGATGGGCATGCTGGGCGATCCGTCGCTGGCGGTCGTCGTCTCGAACCTGATCTACGTCGACGCCTCCATCAACGGCTCCGGCGGCAACTCGGTCTTGATCGACAGCGGCTCGCCGGTCGTGCTGATCGACGGCGACCCCGGCGTGTTCCCCGGGCTGACGTTGCCGACGACGCAGCAGGTGACCGTCGACTTCGGCCTCCTCGACGCGGCCGGCGCCTCCGTGGTGACGATCGATCAGATCCCGGCCCTGCAGCTGACGACCGACATGGGGACGATCGGCAGCCTGGCCGGCCTGCCCGGGATCCTGGGCGGCGACATCATGCGCGACTTCTCGGTCCAGCTCGACTACGCGGCCCCGATGATGGAGGGCTTCTGCCTCGGCTGCACCAGCGGGCCACGGGACGACGTCGAGAGCCCGGGCGGCGCGGTGACCTTCACGCTGGCCGGCGGCGGCGTCGGGACGATCGCGCTCAACTCGGGCAGCTCCAGCGTCGTCACGATCCCGGCCACCCGTATCCCGCTCACGGTCGGGATCGAAGGGACCGACGACGCGCATCTGCATCACTTCATCCTCGACACCGGCGCCAGCGAGGTCACGGTGACGTCGACGCTGTACCAGTCGCTGATCGCCGACGGGCGCGCGCAGCTGGCCGGCGGGCTCGCGATCTCGACGGTCACGAACGACATGGAGAGCGCCTCGGTGACCCGCGCCAAGACGATCACACTCGGCGGCGAGACCGTGAACGACGTGCCGGTCATGACCATCCCCGTCGACGACACGCAGGACGATCTGCTGGGGAACATCAGCAAGGAGCTGGGGTACCAGCTGGACGGCCTGCTGGGGGGCTCGTTCCTGAAGAACTTCCTGCTCACGATCGACTACCCGAACGGGACGCTGCACCTTCAGCGCTACAACACGGCGCCGATCCCTGACGAGTTCCGGCGCGTGGGGTTCACCATCGTCCTCGACTCCACCGGCGGGCACTTCGTGGTGTCGCACGTCTACCCGGGCACCGACGCCGCCACGAAGGGCGTCTCGGTCGGCGATCAGGTGGTCGCCATCGCCGGCCAGCAGCTGGATCCCGTGGCACAAGCCGTCACCGCCGACAACCTGCTGGACGGGACGCCCGGCACGACGATTCAGATCCAGTTCGGGAAGACCATGACCGCCTCGCTGACGAATCAAACCGTCGCGCTGGAGGTCGAGGATCTGATCCCGAATCCGCAATAGAACGACGAACGACGGAGGTGCATGGTGGGTGGCGGTGGGTGGTTTCGACGTCTGGGGTGTGCGCTGGCGCTGGGCGTGCTGGCCGGTTGCAGCGGAAACGGCGGCGGCGCCGGTGGGGGAGCGACCGGCGGCACCAGCGGGGGCAACTCGAACTTCATGACGATGGGGATGCTCGGCAACCCGTCGCTGGCGGTCATCGTCTCGAACCTGGTGTTCGCGGACGCCGCGATCAACAGCTCGGGCGGCAACGCCGTGGTCATCGACAGCGGTTCGCCCGTCGTGCTGCTGAACGGCGACCCGGGCGTCTTCTCCGGCCTGTCGCTCCCCGCCACCCAGCAGGTCACGGTCGACTTCGCCTTCCTCGACACCGGCGGCACGCCGATCGTCACCATCGACAACATCCCCGCCATCCAGCTCACGACCCAGATGGGGACGGTGGCGGGGCTGGCCGGGCTGGCGGGGATCATGGGCGGGGACGTCCTCCGCGACTTCTCCGTCCAGCTCGACTACGCCGCGCCGATGATGAAGGGCTTCTGCCTCGGCTGCAGCGCCGGCCCGCGCGACGACGTGAGCAGCCCGGGCACGGCCATCGCGTTCACGCTGGCCGGCGGCGGCGGCCAGCTGATGTTGAACGGCGACGCCTCGGCGCCCGTCTCGATCCCCGCCACGCGGATCCCGGTGACCGTCAGCATCGACGGCACCGACACCGCGCACACGCACACGTTCATCCTCGACACCGGCGCCAGCGAGGTGACGGTGACCTCGGCGGTCTACCAGAGCCTGATCGCCGACGGGCGCGCGCAGCTGGCCGGCGGGCTGGCGATCTCGACCGTCGCGAACAACATGGAGGGGGGCTCGGTCACGCGCGCCAAGACGATCACCGTCGGGGGCGAGACCGTCCTCGACGCGCCGGTCCTCACCGTCGCGTCCGATCAGCTGCTCGGCAGCCTCGGCACGGAGCTCGGGCATCCGGTCGACGGGCTCCTGGGCGGCTCTTACCTGCGCAACTTCCTGGTGACGATCGACTACCCCGGCGGACAGCTGCACCTGCAGCGCTATGCCACGCCGCCCATCGCCGACGAGTTTCGCCGCGTGGGGTTCATGATCGCCCCGTCGTCCGACGGATCGACCTTCGCCGTCACGCACGTCTATCCCGGCTCGGACGCCGCCATGAAGGGGGTGGCGGCCGGCGATCAGGTGCTGGCGATCAACGGGGCGACGCTCGACCCCAAGACCCAATCGCTGACGGCCGACGGCCTGCTCGACGGAACCCCCGGGACGACCATCCCGATCCAGTTCGGCACCACGACCTCGGCCGCGCTGGCGAACAGGACGGTCGACCTCCGGGTCGACGACCTGATCCCGAACCCGCAGTAACGCTACTCGAGCCAGCCGCGCAGCGTCTTCACGTCGATCCCCAGCTTCTCGGCGGCCTGGGCTCGATGGCCGCCGGTCTGGGTCAGCGCCCAGGCGGCGTACCGGCGCTGCAGCTCGCGAATGGGGAGGATCTCCCCGCGGAACTCCAGCGGATCGGCGGCCGCCGGATCGCGAACGCTGTCCGGCAGATCGTCGACGCCGATCTCCGGGCGCCTCCCCAAGAGCACGATCCGTTCCAGCACGTGCGAGAGCTCGCGGACGTTTCCCGGCCAGGCATGGCGCGCCAGCAGCGCCAGCGCCTCGGCGCCCACGCGCTCGACCGGTGACTTGGGGTAGCGGCCGCGCAGCTCGGTGAGCAAATGCGCCGCCAGCTGCGGCAGGTCCTCGCGCCGATCGCGCAGCGCCGGGAGCGCGATCGAGACGACGTCCAGCCGATACAGGAGGTCCTCGCGAAACTTGCCGTCGCGGACGGCCGCCGCCAGGTTGCGGTTCGTCGCGGCGAGGATCCGCGCGTCGACCGGGACCTCACGCGTCCCCCCCACCGGGCGAACGCTGCCGCTCTCGATCACGTGCAGCAGCTTGGCCTGCAACGCCGGCACCATCTCGCCGATCTCGTCGAGGAAAAGCGTGCCGCCCCGCGCCTCGGCGTAGAGGCCGCCGTGATCGCGCGCGGCGCCCGTGAAGGCGCCGCGCACGTAACCGAAGAGCTCGCTCTCCAGCAGCCCTTCGGGGATGGCGGCGCAGTTGATCGAGACGAACGGCCCCGCCGCGCGCCCGCTCTCGGCGTGAATGGCGCGCGCCACCAACCCCTTTCCCGTCCCCGTCTCGCCGCGGATGAGGACGGGTGCCGGCGCGTCGGCGACGCGCACGACCAGCTCGCGGATGGCCCGGATGGCGGTGCTCTCGCCGACGATCGCGCGCGCCGCGAAGCGCCCGCCCAGCTCGCGCTTCAGCGCCGCCGCCTCGCGCCGCAGCCGCACCTCCTCCAGCGCGCGCCCCAGGAAGATGTACAGCTCGTCCTGCTTGAACGGCTTGGTCAGGTAGTGGTTCGCGCCGCGCCGGATCGACTCCACCGCGGTGTCGATCGCCGAGAAGGCGGTCATGATGATGACCGGGCGCGCCGGATCGAGGCGGCGTGAGGCCTCGAGCACGGCCAGCCCGTCGATGTTGGGCATCCGCAGATCGGTCACGACCGCGTCGATGCCGCCCGCCTCCAGCCGGACGATCGCCTCCCCGCCCGCGCTGACCGCCGTGGCGTCGTAGCCGTTGTCGGAGAGCCCGTCGGCCAGCGTGCGGGCCATCTCCAGGTTGTCGTCGACGATCAGGATGTGCGCGCGATCAGGCAAGCGTCGTTCCCTCTGGTGGTCTTTCTGGCTGTGATCCGTCGGCGGCCGCCGGCAGCCAGAGCGTCACCACCGTACCGCGGCCCGCGCCGGGCGCCAGCGTCAGCCCGCCCCGGTGGCTGCCGGCGATCTCGCGCGCGATGGCCAGCCCCAGGCCGGTCCCCTCGCCGCTGGGCTTGGTGGTGAAGAACGGCTCGACGACGCGGTTCAGGTCGGTGGCGGAGATCCCCTCGCCGGTGTCGACCACCGTGAACACCACCTCGCGGCGCCCCGCCGCCTGGCGCGCCGCCGCCGAGACCGTCACGGCGCCGCCCGCCCGGCAGGCGTCGCAAGCGTTGAGCAGCAAATTGACGATGGCGTGCTCGATCAGGCGCGCGTCGCCGCTGACCCGCGGCAGGTCGGGGCCGACGTCGGAGGCCAGCGGCACGCCCGCCTTCAGGAACCGATGCTCGACCAACCCCACCGCGGCCTCGACGACGGCCGCGGGCGTCACCCGATCGCCGGCCGGCACGTCGCCCCGCGCCAGCCCCAGCAGCCCGCGCACGACCTCGTTGATCCGCTTCACCTGGTCGAGGATGGCCCCCAGGCCGCGCCGGGCGCGGTCGTCCTCGGCGCGCGGCATGAGCTGCTCGGCGCGTCCCGCGATCACCCCGAGCGGGGTCGAGATCTCGTGCGCGACGCCGATCGCCAGCGTCCCCAGCGCCGCCATCCGACTGGCGCGCTGCAACCGATCGTCGCCGCTCTGCTGCAGCGCCGCCACCGCCAGCTCGCGCTCGAGCACCAGCTCCTTGCGTTGCTGCCGCATGGCGAAGCCGCCGAACGCCAGGACCAGGACAGCGGCGCTGGCCACGCTGCCCAGCAGGCGGCGCGACGCCGCCCGTTCGCGATCGCGCTGTCGTTGCGCGCTGGTGACCACCGCGATCTCCCAGGTGCCGCCCGGACCGCCGTCCGCGCGCGCCAGACCTGCCCAGGCGGTGCGCGTCGGCAAACCCAGGCCGGCGGCCTCGGGGCGCGACAGCAGCGCCACCGTCTCACCGCGCCCGAACGCGGCGGCGACCGGCGGGGCGTCGAGCTCTCGGCCGCCCGCGCCCGTGAAGCGGAGGGCGCCCACCGGCCGTGAAAGGATGACGGTCTCCGGTGGCCGCGGCGCCGCCTCCAGCGCGGCGCGCACCGCGGCCGGTCCCCGCGCGCCCGCCTCGCGGGCCAGGGCCCCCAACGTCCGCGCCAACGTGGCCTGCTGGTCGGCGAAGTCGGCCAGCCCGCGCGCCGCCTCGCGATCGGCGTCCCAGGACGCGAGCAGCCCCACGACACCGACCGCGACGACCATCGCGCCGACGAGGATTCCGCTTCTGAGGCTGATCATGCAGGCGCGCCGCGGCGCGTGTGGATTCTACCGCGCCGGTGCTAGACTCCACGCATGCCGATGCGAACCGCGTTTCGAACCTCCAACCCGGCTCTCAACTCGAAGTCGTTCGGGGGATTCGTCGGGACGGCGCCCGCCGGTGTGAGCGCGGACGGGCGCGCCATGACGGTCCAGGGGACGGTCGACAAGACCGCCATCCTGCTGGCCATCGCCACCTTCGCGGCGATCTGGCCCTGGCGCCTGTTCTTCCAGACGCGCGACCCGGGCCTGCTGATGCCCTGGCTGGGGATCGGGATGATCGGCGGCTTCATCACCGCCCTCTGCACGATCTTCAAGAAGAGCTGGGCGCCGGCCACCGCGCCGATTTACGCGGCCTGCGAGGGGCTGGTGCTGGGGAGCCTGTCTGCCCTGTTCGAGCTGCGTTACCGCGGCATCGTGTTCCAGGCGATGGCGCTGACGTTCGGCACACTGGCCGTGATGCTGGTCGCCTACAAGACGCGGGCGATCAAGGCCACCCAGGGGTTCAAGCTGGGTGTCATCGCCGCGACCGGCGCGATCTGCCTGGTCTACCTGGTGTCGATGGTGCTCGGCATGTTCGGCGTGCACGTCGGCCTCATCTATTCGTCCGGGCCGATCGGCATCGGGATCAGCCTGCTGGTCGTGATCGTCGCGGCGCTGAACCTGGTGCTCGACTTCGACCTCATCGAGCAGGGGGCCCGTCAGGGTGCGCCGAAGTTCATGGAGTGGTATGGCGCGTTCGGCGTCCTGGTCACGCTGGTCTGGCTGTACCTCGAGATGCTGCGCCTGCTGGCCAAGTTGAACCAGCGCCGGTAGGCCGCCTACCGGGCGGCACGTCGTCGGGCATGGTTCGCTTCGCTCACCGTTGCCTTTAGGGCAACGCCCTCCTAGCCCGGCCGCGTTTGACCGCGGGGCGCCCGTGCTTACCGTTTCGGCGACCATGCCCTTCGTGAAAACCGCGGCGCCGAAGCCGCACTTTTTCTCGAACTACGCGCGCACGGCGGTCTTGATGGCCGGCCTCATCGCCCTGCTGGCGATCGGCGGCCGAGCCATCGGCGGCGCCCAGGGCATGGTGCTGTTCGGCGGCCTCGGGCTGGTCATGAACTTCGTCATGTACTGGTTCTCGGATCGGATTGCGCTGGCGGTTCACCGCGCCCAGCCCGTCACCCGGGCCGAGGCGCCAACCATCTACGCCATCGTCGAGCGGCTGACCCAGCGGGCGGGCATGCCGATGCCGCGTGTGTACGTCATCCCGTCCGCGGCCGCGAACGCCTTCGCCACGGGCCGCAACCCGCACCATGCGGCGGTCGCGGTCACCGAAGGGATCCTCCAGATCCTGAGCGAGCCTCAGCTGGAGGCGGTTCTGGCGCACGAGCTCTCGCACGTGAAGAACCGGGACATTTTGATCTCCACCATCGCGGCGGCCGTGGCCGGGCTGGTCTCGACCATCGGCCACGTGATGCAGTGGGGGCTCATGCTGGGCGGTCTCGGCGGCCGTGGCAACGACGAGCGTCGCGGCGGCGGGCTGGAGGCTCTGGCCTGGATCATCGTCGCGCCCATCATGGCCCTGCTCATCCAGCTGGCGATCAGCCGCTCGCGTGAGCTGGGTGCCGACGCCTCGGGCGCGGCGCTCTGCGGCCACCCCGAGGACCTGGCGGCCGCGCTGGGCCGGCTGGAACAGTCACAGGTGGTCCGGCCGTACGAGTTCGCTGGACCGGCGACGGCGCATCTGTTCATCGTGAACCCCCTGCGCGGCGCGGCCGCGACCTTCATGAACCTGCTGTCGACCCACCCCCCGACCGAGGAACGCATCCGCCGCCTCCAGGCCATGCGGGTCTGAGGTGGCGCGCTCGCCCGTCCAGACGCTGGTGATCTCGGCCTTCGAGCCTGAGATCGCCCCGCTGCGCCGGCTGGTGCGGGGCACGCGGGGCGTCTCGATGGCCGCGGTCGGCATCGGCGCGGTCGAGGCGGCCGTGGGTGCGGCGCGCGCGATCGCCGCCGCCCGGCCGAAGCGTGTCTTCTTCGTCGGGACGGCCGGCGTGTACGGGCGCGCGGCGACGCCGGCGCTCGACGCGGCCGCGGTGGCGGGTGACCTCTTCCTCGTTTCGACCGCCGCGCTGCGCGGCGACGGCTACCTGCCCGAGCCGACGATCGTGCGGGCCACGACCTCGCCCCGGCTGCGCGCCGTGCTGGCGCGGGCGGCCGGCTCGGAGCCGCTGGGCGTGGCCTGTCCGCTGGCCATCACGCGTTCGGCCGCGGTGGCGCGCCGAATCGCGACAGCCACCGGCGCCGCCCTGGAGAACCTGGAGGTCTTCGCCGTCGCCCGCGCCGCCGCGGCGGCCGAGGTCGATTTCGCCGCCGTCCTGGGGATCGCGAACCGCGTCGGCCCTTCCGCGCACGCCGAATGGCGGGCCCATCACCAGGCCGCTTCAAACGAAGCGTGCAGTTTGCTCGCGCCCCTGCTAGGAGAAGGCTCACCTTTCACCAAGAATCCACGCATCTGACACAAGGTCTTGACCAGGTTCGGCATAAGCTGAATCGAAAAAGGAGAATCGTTCGTGCTGCAAGCATCTGAGGGTGGGTCCGTTTCGTTGGGGCGAAGTCAGCACAGGGCGAAGACCGGTCAGACGCCGACGCCCGGGCCGCACCTGAATCCCGCCGGCGTTCCGAAGATGGTGGCCCGCACCAGCGTGCTCACCGATCGCATCGTGCGCGGCGCAACGCCGCCCGGGATCCGAAGCTCGGCCATCGCCAAGGCGGGCGAGGTGGTGCTCTCCAAGAACACGCTGCTGGGCCTCTGCTTGACGGCGTTCGCCTTCGGAATCGTGACGACGCTGGCGATCGAGCGCGGCGGTCACAGCCGCGCCCTGGAACACGAGGCGGCGAGCGCCCGCCCGATCGATCCCCCGACCGATCCAACGATCACTCGGCCCGCGGAGCCGGCGCCGGTCGCGCCCGCCGCCGCCGTGGCGCCGCCGCCGAGTGATCCGGTTGTCGTCAAGCTCGCGCCGGCGGCCGAGACCAAGCCGGTGCCACCACCCGCCGCGCTCCCCCGGAAGGTGCAGGCCGCGGCGGCGCACGTCGCCCCGGCCGCCGCGCCGCCGGTACGACCGGCCCCCGTGCGCGCCAAGCGGCCGACCAAGCCGGCCGCGACGCCCGCTGACGACTTC
>CAZTZM010000015.1:0-4210 GCA_964618005.1 uncultured Myxococcales bacterium | reverse complement strand
GGCCCGCGCCGCCGCCACCGCCGCGCGATCGCCGGCGGCGTCGTGCCGGGCGACGATGGTCGCCAGCGCGCCGCTGACCACCGTGCGGGTCTGGCGCAGCTCGCGCACGACGGCCGCCACGGCGCCGTAGACGCCCACCGTCGCCGCCGGGACCCCGCAGGCCGCCAGCAGCACCAGGTCGAGTCGGCCGACGAACGTCGTGAGCGCCATGTTCACCCCCTGCGGCAGCGCGAAGCGCAGGAGCGCGCGATCCAGCCGCGGCCGTCGCAGCGCCGCCCAGAGCTCGCGGAACCCGACCCAGGGGCCGAGCGCCGCCAGCGCCACCAGCGCCATCACGACCTGCACCGCCGTCAGGGCGGCGAACAGGCCGGTCACGCCAGCGCCGGCCCAGCGGACGATCGGCAGCGCCAGCACCAGCCCGACGGCCGGGCCCGCGCCACCCACGATCGCTTCCCACTCCAGCCGCGACAAGCCGGTACAGGCCGCGAACGCCACCCGCGCGATCGCCGTCGGCACCAGCGACCAGGCCAGCCACGGCAGGCTGGGCAGCAGCGCGCGGTACGGCCCGGTCAGCAGATGAGCGAGCGCCGGCGCCGCCGCGGTGACCAGCGTCGCGATCCCGACGCCCACCAGCAACGCGGTGGCGACCACGTCCAGCGGCGCGCCCGACCGCGCCGCGCGCCGGCTGACCAGCAACGTCGTCCCGTCGGTGAGCCCGGTCGCCACCACGCCGGTCGCGATCTCGTGCAGGCCGAACCCGAGCAGGAACTGTCCCAGCGCCGCCGGTCCGAACATCCGGCCGACCAGGAACAGCACCGCGATCTGGACGCCGCGCGCCGCGGTGCCGAAGGCGCTGATCCAGATGTTGCGCCGCAGAGCGCCGGCGTCGCGCCGCGCGCCGCCCGTCACGACGAGGCGACGCCGCTGTCGTTGTCGGACATCGCCTCGGCCGAGACCGGCCACAGCCGGGCCGCCTTCACCTTGCCGACCGCCGACGCCGACGAGGGCGACAGCGCGCGGAGCCAGGCCGCCGCGAACAGGACCGGCAGCTCGACCAGCAGCTGCACCGCCGCCCCGAACCGCGACAGCAGCGTCCCGTACTTGCGCGAGTGCCGCCAGATCGTCCCCACCGCCATGAAGTAGGCCAGCACGATGTAGAACGGGTACATCACCAGCACGCGCACCGGGTGATAGCGGCCGATGATCCGGTGGATGAAGTCCAGGTAGTGGCCGAAGAAGGTGCCCACCGACATGCGGCGCTTGTCCAGCCCGCCCAGCACGTCGCGGTTGCGCAGCATCGCCGGCCGCGGGTCGTAGGCGAAGTACTCCTCGGGCCGCTTCATGCGCAGCGCGCGGTAGCAGAACGACACCTCGTCTTCGATCGCCGTGTCCTCGTCCCAGCCGCCGAACCGCTCCCAGGCGCTGCGCCGCAGCGACGCGTTGGACCCGTGCAGCGCGTAGACGGGGAGCCGCCGCCGATCGTGCTGCACGTAGGTCATCGAGATCTTCAGGAACGGATCGTAGGAGAGCGTGCGGGTGAACGCCTCGAACAGCGGTGAGAACTTGTGCTCCAGCTCGTCGTTGTGAACGTGCTTGCCGCTGACACCCAGGCAGTTGGGGTCGTCGAGCACCTCCAGGTGCTTCGCCACCCACTGATCGTCGAGCGGCAGGTCGTCGTCGTCGATGAACAGCAGCACCTGGCCGCGGGCGTGCTCCACCGCGACGTTGCGCGCGGCCGCCCCGCCCAGCGGGCGCCGCTGGATGATCCGCACCCGCGGGTCCTCGGCCAGCTCCGCCAGCCGCTGCGCCGCCGCCGGCGGAATGTCGGTGCTCTGCTCGACCACCACGATCTCCAGGTTCGACCAGGTCTGCTTCAGCAGCGCCTCGATCAGCCGACAGAGCGAAGGAACGCGATTGAATGACCGGACGACTATCGACACCAATTGTCTTGGTTCCGTCACGGCGGCCAAGCTACCCCGCGCTCATGCCGCCGCCACGTCAGGCGTGCGACAACTTCGTGCCAGAAATGAAAGTCTCGCTCTACGCCGCTCAGATGCCGATGCCCGCCTTCAGCAGGAACGAGTCGTAGGTCACGTTCGCGATGTGAACGGCGGCCTGCATGTTGTTGATGGTCATGGTGAAGTCGCCGCCGCCCCAGGTGGTGCGGATCCAGCCGAGCGAGAGCGTCACATAGCTGCGGCCCAGGACGTGGAGGTCGACGCCGGCGTCCAGCCCGCGCGTGAACATCCAGGTCGCGGCCTGCTGACTGGGCAACATCGCGCCCCCGAACGAGATCGCGCCGTCGGTGTGGCCGTAAAGGACGCCGGTGTCCAGGTGCCCTTCGATGAACGGCGTGACGACGGCGGGCCACTGCACGCCGGCGTTGAGGCCCAGGAGCCCGTAGATCAGCGTCGCCTGGTTGGCCAGGAACACCGCGTCGCCCGTCCCCAGCTCGACTTCGAATCCGCCGCGCACCCACGGGAACGCGATCGGATAAAAGTCCAGGTGGCCCCCGTTCAGCGGCACCGCGCTGCCGTCGACGTTGCCGATCGAATACCGGACGTAGGAGAGCTTCAACCGGGGGGACGCCGTTTGGTTTCCTTCCGGTGCCACCGGTGTAACCGTTTGGGTGATGGTGGGCTGCCCCTCCAGATCGGCTGCCCGAGCCGAATGAGCAATCATCACAACCACCGACAGGGCCCACCCCAACCGCAGGAGGCGCTTCATTCCCCACCCAGGTTGCAGCGGCCGCGCCAGCGCCACGCTCAGCCGCGCGCGCCAAATGCTGATATCATCCTTCGGTCGGGGTGGTCGGGTGTTCGCACTTCACGCGCGGTAGGTCAGCCATTTCTCGAACCGTCGTCCTCTGGGCGCTGGTGCTCGGCGCGGCCTGCGCGCCGCCGGCCCCGAAGCAGGCCGTGCTGGGGACTCCAGCGCCGCCGCCGGCCGCGGTGGCGAAGCCCCAACCCGAGCCGGTCTGGATCGCCGATCTCGAGCGCGAGCTGACGGCGCTGCGCGGCCTGCCGTTCAAGTGGCAAGTTCCGTTCGGCGCGCAGACCGAGGCGGCGTTCCGGGCCAAGGTGCGCGGCGACCTGGCGCACGAGCTGCCGACCGCGAAGTCAGCCGATGTCTCACGCTCCTACACGGCGCTCGGCCTGGCGGGCACCGGCTTCGACCTGTCGAAGGCGATGGAGGAGGCGCTGGCCACGCAGGTCGCCGCCTACTACGACCCGGAGGTCCGCTCGTTCAAGGTGATCGGATCCAACCTGGCGCTGGAGGATCCCAAGCACGCCACGGTGATCTCGCACGAGCTGATGCACGCGCTGCAGGATCAGTACTTCGATCTGCAGCGGTTCGCCGGCGAGCACGACCAGGCGCTGGACGACGATGAGCGGCTGGCGCGCCGGTTCGTCACCGAAGGCGAGGCGACGTTCATGATGATGGCGCACGGGATGGGCAGCGGCCGCCCCGCCGAGCGCAAGCTGGGCAGCTGGACGGTCGCCGGGCTGCGCATGGGGACGCGGGTCCTGGCGGCGATGGACATGCTGGAGATGGCCGCCGACATGCGCCAGGGCGAGGCGCCCGATCAGCTGGATCCGAAGGCGCGCGCCGACATGGAGGCGCTGGCGCGGCTGCCGCCGGTCGTGACCGTGCCGCTGTGCGAGACCTATTTCAAGGGCGCCGAAATGATCTCGGAGGTCTGGGCGGCCGGCGGCTGGCCCGCGGTCGACGCGCTCTATCGCCACCCGCCCGACTCGACGGAGCAGGCGCTGCACCCGGCGGAGAAGCTGATCGCGCGCCGCGATCCGCCGGTGCGCCTGGCGGCGGCGGTGGCGCCGCCGGTCGCCGGCGCGCGCCTGCTGGAGTCGGAGGTGGTGGGTGAGCTCGGCTGGCGCGCCTACTTCAAGACCTGGCGCTATCGAGAACCCGAGGAGGCCGCCGCTGGCTGGGGTGGCGATCGCTACTGGGCCTGGGCGGTCGGCGACCGCACGCTGACGGTGATGGCAACGACCTGGGACGCGGAGTCGGACGCCGCGCGGTTCTTCCTGGCGTATGAGGCGACGCTGGCGACGCGGTTCCCGCGCGCGACCCTCTCGGCGCGCGGCGCGAGCGGCCTGCGCCTGGTGCAGCCTGACGGCCGCGGCCTGGTGGTGGCGCGGAGTGGCCGCGACGTCCAGATCATCAGCGGCGCCGGTCCCGAGGAGCTCAC
>CAZTZM010000014.1:0-9416 GCA_964618005.1 uncultured Myxococcales bacterium | reverse complement strand
ACGTCGAAGCGGGATTGGGCCAGCGCTTCCTGGGCGCCGACCAGGTTGTCCTGGGCGGCCAGGAGGTCGACCTGGGTGATGGTGCCGGCCTCGTACTGGGAGCGGATCAGGTCCAGTGACTCCAGGGCCAGGTCGACGCCGCGCTGGGAGGCGACGACGGCCTGGCGCTTGGTGTCCAGCAGGTTCTTGTCGTCGGTCAGGCCGTCGCGGATCTGGTCGCTCAGCACGGCGGCCTGGGCCTCGGACTGCGCGGCCTGCGCCGCCGCCAGCTTGCGCTGGGCGTCCCGGCTGCCGCCGTCATACAGCGTCCAGTCGAGCTGGACGCCAACGGCCCATGAATAGTCGTCGCCGGTGAAGCCGACGTAGTTGCCCAGGTGGGCGTTGGCGAAGGCTGACAGCGTCGGCGCCCACTTCCAGGCGTAGGCGCTGGCGGCGGCGTCGGAGGACTTGGCCGACAGCTCCAGCGCGCGGAACTCGGGGCGCAGGTGCAGCGCCATGTCCAGGTCGGTGCTGGCCTCCGGCGGCAGGGACTGCGGCGGCTTCACCACGAACGGCCCGTCGGCCTGGATCAGGGTGGCCAGAGCGCGGTAGGCCTGCGATTGACCGTAGCGCGCCTCGACCTCCTGCTGGTTGTCGCGCACCAGGGCCAGCTCGGCGCGATCGACGTCGACCTTGGTGACGGCGCCGGCGGCGAAGCGGTCCTGCGCGTTCGTCAGCGTGGCCTGGGCGACCTTGATGGCTGACCGCCGCACCACCAGAACCTCGTCGGACACCGCGGCGGCGTAGAACGCCTGCGCGACCGCGTACAACGTGTCCGCCTCGGACGCGTCGTAGCTCGCCTCGGAGGCGCTGTAGCCGGTCTTCACCGACCTCAGCGCGGCGATCGCGGCCGGCGCGATCAGCGGCATGCTGGCGTTCACCTGACCGTCCAGCTGATTCCCCTTCAGGATCACGGCCACCAGGTCAGGCGGCTGGGCCACGCCGGGCTTGAGGGCGTAGGCGTTGAGCAGGCCGCCGAAGTCCAGCACCGCGTTCTTGTAGTTGCGGGTGTACTTCCCTTGCGCGGTGACGACCGGAAACAGCGCCGCCCAGGCCTGCTCGATGTTGGTGTGCGCCTGGGCCAGCAGGGCGCGCTGGACGATCAGGCTCTTGTTGGCCTTCTTGGCCATCGTCAGCGCCTGCTCCATCGTCAGCTCGCGCGGCGGCGCGGCGGCTGGGGTCTGGGCCCGGGCCAGCGCCGGCGCGGCGAGCACCGCGGACATGATCAGGATCCAGGTCCCGCGCACGGGGCGGTTCACGGAGCGCCGGCTCACGAGACGGCCTCGATTTTCGGCGTGTGGTGCTGGCCCTCGTCGTTGATCATCACAGGCTCATGTTTCGGCATGACTTCGTCGGCGCCCGTCTCTGCGTCGGTGCGCGGCCTAAACCCGATCCGGGCCTTCAGTTTTTGCCATCCGCTGTGCAGGTCGTCGAACAGCGAGTAGGCGACCGGCGTTGCCAGGAGCGTCAGCAGCAGCGACAGGATCTGGCCGCCGACGACCGGGCCGGCGGTGGCGCGGTTGAACTCGGCGCCGATCCCCTTCGAGGTGACCAGCGGCAACATGCCGGCCACGAACGCCAGCGTGGTCATCAAGATCGGCCGCAGACGGTCGCGGTTCCCGTGCAGGATGGCGTCCAGGCGCGAGTGTCCTTCGGCGCGCAGCTGGTTGATGTGATCGATCTGAAGGATCGAGTTCTTCTTCACGACGCCGAACAGGACCAAGATCCCAAGCATCGTGAAGATGTCCAGCGACTGCCCGAGCAGCAGCAGCGACATGATCGCGAACGGGACGGTCAGCGGCAGCGCCAGCAGGATCGTGATCGGGTGCAGCCACGACTCGAACTGCGCCGCCAGGATCAGGTACATGAAGACGAACGACAGCCCGAACGCCAGGATGAAGGCCTTGCCGGTGCGGGCGATCTCGCGCGACTGACCGAAGGGGACAAAGCGGAACTGCGACGGCAGGTTCATCGCGGCGACCTGCTTCTCCAGCGCCGCGCCCACCTCGCCGGCGCCGACGCCGGGCGCGGTGTTGGCCAGGAAGGTGACCTGCACCTGGCGCGCGTAGCGGTCGATCTTCGACGGCCCCTCCGCCCGCTTCAGCTCGACCACGTCCAGCAACGGGACCGCGCCCAGGCGCGACGACGGCACGGTGAGCTGGGCCAGCGCGTCGGGGCTGTTGCGGAAGGCCTCTTGCGCGCGCACCAGGATGTCGTACTCGCGTCCGGCCTCTTCGTAGCGCGACACCTTCACGCCGCCGATGAGCAGCTGCGCGGCGGTCGCCACGTCGGCCACGTCGACGCCCAGGTCGGCCGCCTTGCGCCGGTTGACGTGCGCCACGATCTCCGGGTTTCCCGTCACCAGCGTGGTGTCGACGTCGACCGCGCCCGGGATCGCCTTCAACTTGGCGACGATCCGGTTGGCGTGCTCGACCACCCCGTTCAGGTCGGGTCCGGTCAGGATGTACTGGACGGTGGCCGTGCTGAACGTGCCGGCGCCGAACGCCGCCACCGCCGAGGCGCTGATGCGGTAGTCCTTCGGCTGCTTGGGAAGGATCTCCTTGCGGACGCGCTCCTGCAGCTCGTCCTGCGAGGCCTTGCGCTGATCCGGCGGCTTGAGCCGAACGAAGATCGAGGCCAGGTTGGGCGTCTGCTGGCTGTTGTCGCCGATGCTCAGCAGCGTGGTCTCGACCTCCGACCAGGTGCGGACCTCGCGGGCGATCCGCTCGGCGGCGATGTTGGTGGCCGCCAGGCTGGTCCCCTCCGGCGTGCGGACGCTGATCTCGAACTGCGCCTCGTCGTTCTTGGGCAAGAAGCCCTTCGGGACCTTCTTCATCATCGGCCCCAGCGAGAACAGGGCCGCCAGCGCGGCGCCCACCACGATCCAGCGGCGATCGAGGAACTTGGCGAAGAAGCGCACCGTGCCCGACTCCGACTGGTTGAGCCGCTTGCGCAGCCGCCCCTCGCGGAACAGGTACCCCAGGATGTGCATGTAGCCCGTCTCGATGGGGCGGTAGAAGCTGTCGACGATCCGCTGGAGGATCGTCTTGCGCTTCTGGTCGGCCGGACGCAGGTCCAGGCGCAGCCAGCGCGACGCCAGCATCGGCGTCAGCGTGAAGGAGACGAACAGCGAGATGGCGATCGCCGCCCCCATCGTCAGGCTGAAGCTGCGCAGGAAGCGCCCCGGGATGCTGTTCATGAAGGCCACCGGCAGGAACACCGCCAGCAGCGACAGCGTGGTCGCCAGGACCGCCAGGCCGATCTCCTTGGTGGCGTAGATGGCCGCCGGCATGGGGCGGACCTTCTTCTCGTCGATGAAGCGGAAGATGTTCTCCAACACGACGATGGCGTCGTCGATGACGATGCCGACCGCCAGCGCCAGCGCCAGCAACGTGATGGTGTTCAGCGTGAACCCCATCAGCCACATGAGCAGGAAGGTCCCGATGATCGAGGTCGGGATGGCCAGCGCCGCGATGATCGTGCTGCGGAAGTTCCCCAGGAAAAGAAGCACCACCAGCGAGGCCAGCAGCGACCCCAGGATGAGGTGCTCACGGACCGCGTCGACGCTGGTACGCGTGGTCTCCGTGTTGTCGCGGATGACGCTCAGCTTGTAGCCGGACGGCAGCGGGAGCGTCTTCATGCGCTCGCGCAGCGCGTCGACGACCGCCACGCTGTTCTCGCCCGACTGCTTGCGGATGGAGAGCACGACGGCCGGCTTGCCGGCGATGTTGGCGGCGGTGGTCTCTTCTTCCTGGCCGTCGATGACCTCGCCGACGTCGCGGATCAGGATCGGGTGGTCGTTGACGTTGCGGATGATGATGTCGCCGGCCGCCTCGGCGCTGGGGACGCGGCCGCTGACCCGGAAGGTCATGATGTTCGGCCCGGTGTCGACGGTGCCGCCCGGCGTGCTGACGTTCTGGCCGACGATGGCGCGCTGCACGTCGACCGCGGTGACGCCGGCGGCGCGCAGCCGCTCGGGATCGAGGACGACCTGGATCTGGCGCTTGCGGCCGCCGACGATCGACACCTGGCCGACGCCCGAGACGTTCTCCAGCGCCTGGCGGATCTCGTGGTCGGCGTACTCCGTCACCTCGCGGATCGGCCGGGTCGACTCCAGCGTCAGGAACAGGATGGGCGCCGCGTCGGGATCCAGCTTGCTGATCTCCGGGCTCTTGGTCCCCTCGGGCAGGTCGGCCAGGACCGTCGACACGTGCTCGCGCACCTCCTGCGCGGCGACGTTGACGTCCTTGTCCAGCTGGAAGCTGACGATGACCTGCGAGACACCCTCGGTCGAGACCGACCGCAGCTCGTCGATGCCGTTGATGGTGTTGATCGCCTCCTCGATCTTGTCGGAGAGCTCGGTGGCGATCTCCTCGGGGGCGGCGCCCGGCAGCAGCGTGACCACCTGGACGACCGGCAGGTCGACGTTGGGGAAGCGGTCGATCGAGAGCTGCTTGTAGCCGACGAAGCCGACCACGACGATGAACAGGATCAGCACGGTCGCGAAGACCGGCCGGCGGACGCAAATGCTGGCGAGCCACTGCATGGGCTACCTCACCCGCGCGCCGTCGCGCACGTCGGGCGTCAGCTCGGCCACCACCTGCTCGCCGGCCTTCAGGCCGGTGACGATGGGGACCTGGCCGTCGCGCGGGTCGCCGGCCTGCACCAGGCGGTCCTCCAGCCGGCCGCCCACGTTCACGTAGACGTGGCGCAGGGTGCCGTCGGCGCGCACCGCGGTGGCCAGCACCGTCGGCAGGTCCTGCTCGCCGACCGCCAGGCGGGCGGTCACGAACATGCCCGGGCGCAGGTTGTGACTCTCGTTGGCAAAGACCGCCTCAACGATCGAGTCGCGGCTCTGCCGCCGCACCGCCGGGCCGACGTAGCGAATGGTGCCGTGATAAACGCTCCCGCCGCTGTCGCCGGCGGTCCGGAAGTCGACCTGCATCCCTTGGCGAACCTGCGAAACGTCGGACTCGGGAACGGTGATCTCCACCCGGAGCGACTCGGTGTTCACCAGCGTGACCACTTTGGAATCGACGCGCACCCACTCGCCGGCGGTCACGGAGCGCTCGACCACCATGCCCGAGAACGGGGCGCGGATCTCGGTGTCGCGCAGCGCCTCGGCGGTCAGCGTCTTGCGCGCGTCGGCCGACGAGACCGACCACTTGCTGGTCTGGCACTGGGTGCGGGTCTTGTCATAGTCGGCGCGCGCGATGGCCCCCTTGGCGAACAGGCGCTCGACGCGCGCGCAGTCGGTGTTGGCCTGCTCGGCCTGCGCCTTCGCCGACTCGGCGTCGGCGGCGGCCTGCGCGGCCTGCGCGCCCAGCGCCCGCGAATCCAGCTTGGCCAGCAGCTGCCCCTTCTTGACGACCGAGCCGCGCTCGACGTAGGTCGCGATGACCTTGCCGGCGGCGCCGGCCGCCACGTCGGCCTGCTCGGCGCCGATCAGCGTGCCCGAGAGGGCGACCACGCGCGGCGTCTTCTTGTCCTGCGCCGGCACCAGCTTGACCGCGATGGGCGGCGATTCCGCGTCACCGGCGGCGGTGGTGGAGGCCGAGGAGGCCGCGGCCTTGCAGCCGGCCCCCAGGGCGCTGGCGGTCAGAAGAAGCGCGAGGCGTCCGGCAAAGGATCGCATCGGCGCGCGCAGGGTTTCCGTACTGGGTTGTCGCATGGTCCCGGATGTAGTCGTACACCGCGATATTTTATGCTGTCAACAATCAAAGACAGTGATAGTGTGAAGAATCATGAAGCTGCGGCGCGACCCGGACGGCGCGGAGGTTACCTCCGATCCTTTCTGGACCACGCTCGTGGATCTCTGCTTCGGGGTCCGTGAGTGGTGGAGCGCCGTATGCGAGGAGTTCGAGCTGACGCCGGCGCAGGGGCTGGCGTTGCGCAGCCTCGATCCGCAGCGCCCGCTGGCCATGAGCACGCTGGCCGACGCGATGGCCTGCGACGCCTCGAACGTCACCGGGATCGTCGACAAGCTGGAGTCGCGGGGCCTCATCGCCCGCCGCGGCGCCGACCACGATCGCCGGATCAAGATGCTTCAGGTGACCGAGCGCGGCTGCGCGCTGCGCGACCGCTTGATCCGCCGGCTGCTGGAGCCGCCGGCCTCCGTGCTGGCGCTGCCGCTCGAGCTGAAAGCGCGGCTGACGACGGCGCTGCGCAAGGTGATCGAGGAGCGCATCGGCCCCGACGGCGGCGGCGCGGCCGATCGCAAGCGCCCGGTGCGCCCCGCCCGCGACTGACGCGCGCATCCGATCCGCCGAGAATGAGCCCTGAGCGGGGCCCAGGGGACACTTCTCCCCGTGGTGCTGTTATGGCGCCCTATCTGCTAGCATGAGCGCCTAATCGAGGGAGGCACGTGGGTCCGGAGCGCAGCGGGGTCCGTTACGAGATCGGCCGGCGCCTTTCCACGGTGGTCTTTCTCTCGCTCGTCCCGACGGCCGCGCTGGCGGCCGAGCCCGAGGCGCCGCCGGTCGAGGCGCCTGCCGAAGAGCCCACCGACGACCCGACGCCCCCTTCGAACGCCTCGCCGCTGGTCGTCACGGGCTACGTCGACGTCGGGTTCGCCAGGGCGCAGGGAAACGGGACCAGCTTCCCGTCCTCCGGGTTCTCGGCCACCAACCCGGCGGGACCGGCCGACTACTACGTCGACACGTTCGCGCCCGCCGTGAACTCCCGCGGCGAGGCCGCGTCGATCGCCGCGCCGGCCGGCACCAGCATCGGCGGCTTCCTGCCCCGCTCGGCGGACATCGGCGGCAAGCCGTCGTTCCTGCTCAACACCGTCGACGTCGACGTTCGTTACACGGCCCCCGAGGTGCCGGTGATGATCTTCACCCGGCTGCAGGCGCTGCCGCGCCTCTACAGCTCCATCCCCACCACCACGCCCGCCACGCCGAATACGGCCGAGGGCTTCCCCGCCGGCGAGTACACGCGGGTGCTGGTGGAGCAGGCCTTCGGGCGCATCACGCCGCTCAAGAGCGCGGAGCTGGCCATCAGCATCGGCAAGTTCGACTCCGTGTTCGGGATCGAGTACCTGGACAAAGAGGCGAACTTCCGCGTCGGGGTGACGCCGTCGCTGCTGGCGCGCTACACCACCGGCCAGTCGACCGGCGTCAAGGCGTTCTACCGCTATCAGCTCATCCCCGCCGACTCGGCGCTCAGCCTGAACGTGGCGGCCACCAACAGCGGCACGTTCGTGGAGGCGCTGCAGGGCCCCTCACGCAGCCTGACCGGCCGCCCGATCCTGGCCGCGCGCCTCGGCTACGAGCTGAACCTGCCGCGCGTGTCGCTGAAGCTGGGCGGCAGCGCCGAGTACGGCCCCCGCAACGACCAGAGCGTCACCACCGACGCGCCGGAGACGTTGCTGGGGCTGGACGCGCGGCTGGTGCTCCCCACGCTGGTCGTCTCAGGCGAGTACGTCCACATCGCCGAGGAGGACGGCGGCGACGCCGGAATCCCGGTGATCCCCAAGCTGGCCGGGACCGGCGCCTACACCGAGATCGCCGAGTTCTACGCGCACGGGTTCTGGGTCCAGGCGGCCGAGGAGCTGCCGCTGGAGATCGATCCGTTCCGGATCACGCTCTACGCCCGCTACGAACAGCGGCACGCGCAGTTCCCCGATTTCACGGGGGCGACGATCCTGGTCGACCGGATAACCGGCGGCGTCAACGTCGGGATCGGCGAAAGTTTGCAGGTGAAGGCCGAGTACCTGGTGAATCGGGAATTGGAGGGGGCGCCGTCCGTTGCCAATAACGTCTTCACCTCGTCGGCGGTCTGGACCTGGTGAGGACCACCCCGCGAGGACCATGACCACAACACGCACGATCGCGACCACGATCCTCGCCCTGCTGATGGCGCCGCGGCTGGCGGCGGCCGCACCCGATGCCAAATGGCTGGGGGACGACCTGCCGCTGCAGCTGCCGGTGAAGACGCCGCAGGACATCGGCTTCAAGTCGGCCGCCGAGCGCCAGTACCTGATCTTCAACCTGATGGCGGGCGGCAAGCTGGCCTATCAGCGCGGCGACTACGCCACGGCCATCGACAACTGGCAGACGCTGCTGCGAATGCCGGGCCTGGACCCGCAGGTCGAACGGGCCGTGACGCCGTTCCTGGAAGATGCGCGGGCCAAGGCGGGCCAGCCGGGACACCCGGCTCCGCACGTCGAGCCCGCGGTGCCCGCCGAGCCCGAGGCGCCCGTCGCCACGCCGGAGGAGAAGCCCGCCGACGCCCACGCCCACGCCGGCGCGCCTCACCACGGCGTCACGGTCACCGGCCTGGTCAGCGGGGGCGGCCAGATCGGTCCGGGCGGCACCGTCATCTGGCTGCGCCGGCTGGACGGGCCGACGCCGCGCCCCGCGCCGGCGCAGAACCAGATCATCAATCAGCGCGACAAGACCTTCCTGCCGCACGTGCTGCCGGTCCCGGTCGGGACCGCGGTGCAGTTCCGGAACGACGACCGCATCTATCACAACGTGTTCTCCATCGCGAAGCCGAACGAGTTCGACGCCGGCATCCGCGCGACCGGCGCCACGTACACGAAGACGTTCACGCACCCGGGCGTGGTCGAGCTGCTGTGCAACATCCACTCGACGATGAGCGCCTACGTCCTGGTGGTCGATTCGCCCTACTACGCGAAAGCGCAGGCCTCGGGCGCCTTCACCGTGCACGGCGTCCCGCCCGGGAAGTACGACCTGACCGCCTGGCACGAGGCGGCCTCGACCGTCACGCACAAGACGATCGCCGTCGGCGCCGAAGGCGCGCGCGACGTGGCGGTCGCCGTCGGGGGCGACAAGCGCCCGAGCCCCTTCGTCCCCGACAAGTACGGCCACAAGCGGCAGCCGCAGCTGGGATACTGAGACCCGCCCCGATGGCCGCCCGTTCCCCACCCCGCCTCCCTGCCCTGCTCGCGGCGCTCGCGGCGCTCGCGATCCTGGGCCTGGGCGTGGGCGGCGCGTTCGGGCTGCTGCGGCTCGAGCGCGCGCGGGCGGGCGAGCGGCTGACGGAGAACGCGCAGGCGGCGGCGTTGCGGGCGGCCGACGGCGTGCGCGATCTGCTGGTCGCGCTGGAGGCGCAGGTCCAGAACGGCACCGCCAACCCGCGCCTGGTGGCGGCGCTGGACGCCCGGGTCGACGACGTGACGCTGCGCGATCTGCTGCTCACGGAGCCGTGGTGGGAACCATTCCGGCGGGCGGTCGATGGCTACGGTCTCTACAGCGACGAGACGGACACCTTGTTCGCCGCCCGGCTGCCGGCCGGCTTCGCGCCGACCGGCCTGGTCCACGACGCGCGCCTGGTTCACCGAGCCGCCTCGGGACTCGTGGTGACGTCCGGGCAGGCCTGGGCGGTGGCTGCCGCGCCGGTGGCGCTGACCA
>CAZTZM010000013.1:0-6922 GCA_964618005.1 uncultured Myxococcales bacterium | reverse complement strand
GCGGCGGCGCCGGATCCGCGCGAAGGTGGGCTGGTGCATCGGCTGGACGCGGGGACCAGCGGCGTGCTGATCGCGGCGCGCGATCCGGCGGCCTGGGCGGCGCTGCGAGAGGCTCTGTCGGCGGCGAGCTGCGAGAAGACCTACCTGGCCGAGGTGAGCGGCACGCCGGACGCCGCCGGCGGTTCGACCGCCGCGATCGGGCGCGTCGGGCGGCGGGGGGCGCGCGTGCGCACCGACGGAGGGCGCAACCCGCTGCCGGCCGAGAGCCGCTGGGAGGTGGTCGAGCGGCGCGGCGCCACCGCGCTGGTGCGGGTCCGGATCAGCAAGGGGCGCACGCACCAGGTCCGCGTCCACCTGGCGTCGGCCGGGTACCCGATCGTCGGCGACGCGCTCTACGGCCGCGGGGACGGCGACGCGCTCCGCTTGCACGCCGCCGCCGTGCGATTCGTCCATCCGGCGACGGGCGAGGCGATTTTGATCGAGGCGCCGCCGCCCGATTGGGCCAAGATGACGGGGTGAGCGCACCCACCGCGATCGTCCTGCAACACACGCCCACCGAGGGGCCGGAGCGCGTGGCGGCTGCCCTCGGTGCGCGCGGGGTGGCCTGCACGGTGCGCGAGCTGCACCACGGCGACGCCGTCCCGGCGGATGTCGCCGCGCGCGAGCTGCTGGTGGTCATGGGCGGCCCGATGGGGGTGGGCGACGTCGGCGATCCGCGCTGGCCGTTCCTGGCCGAAGAGATCGCGCTGCTGCGCCGGGCGCTCGCGCGCGACGCGCCCGTGCTGGGGATCTGCCTGGGCTCGCAGCTGCTGGCGGCCGCCGCGGGGGCGCGTGTCTACCCGAACACGCGGCCCGGGCCCGACGGCGCGCCGGTCCCCGCGCGTGAGGTCGGCTGGGGCCCGGTCGATCTCGTCGGCTGGGAACGCGAGCCGGTGCTGGCCGGGCTGGGCCCGCGGCTCGACGTCCTGCACTGGCACGGCGACACGTTCGATCTGCCGCCGGGCGCGGCGCACCTGGCTTCGACGCCGATCTGCCGGAACCAGGGCTTCCGTCTTGGCCGCCAGGTCGGCTTCCAGTTCCACTGCGAGCTCGAGGAGGCGTCGGTCGCCGTGTGGACGGAGGCCGACGCCGACTTCGTCCGCAGCGCCGACACCGACGGCGCGCGCATCCTGGCCGACACCAAGCGCCTTTACGCGGCGGCCCGCCCGCGCTGGGATCGCCTGCTTGGCAACGCGCTCGATCTGCTTCTGGGCGGGCCCGTTTGACGTAATCGTTGATTGACGCTCGGGGCGTCGGCGTCAATAGTTACGCCGTGTCGTCGATCAAAAGCGGAAACCCCGCAGGGGTTCCCGCACCCTCCCGCGAAGGACTCCGCCGGGCACAGCCCGGCTCCGTCCACGCGCCCGACAAGTTCAAGATCGCGCTGGTTCAGATGCGCTGTTCGGCCGATCCGGCCGACAACCTGGCGCGCGCGCTCGACCGCATCCGCGCCGCCGCCCGCGAGGGCGCGCAGCTGGTCTGCCTGCCGGAGCTGTTCCGCAGCCAGTACTTCTGCCAGTCCGAGGACCACGCCAACTTCGATCTCGCCGAACCGATCCCCGGCCCGTCCAGCGAGGCACTGGCCAAGGTCGCGCGCGAGGCCGGCGTGGTGGTGATTGGGTCGCTGTTCGAGCGCCGCGCCGCCGGCATCTACCACAACACCGCGGTCGTCATCGACGCCGACGGCGAGACGCTGGGGATGTACCGCAAGATGCACATCCCCGACGATCCGCTCTTCTACGAAAAGTTCTACTTCACGCCGGGCGATCTGGGGTTCCGCGCATTCGACACCGCGGTCGGGCGCATCGGCACGCTGGTCTGCTGGGATCAGTGGTACCCGGAGGGGGCGCGGCTGACCGCGCTGGCCGGCGCCGACGTGCTGTTCTACCCGACGGCGATCGGCTGGCACCCCGATGAGAAGGCGGAGTTCGGCGCGGCGCAGGCGGCCGCCTGGCAGACCGCGCAGCGCGCCCACGCCATCGCCAACGGCGTCTACGTGGCGGCGGTGAACCGCGTCGGCCTGGAGAAGCTGGCCGGGGTCGGCGGCAAGGGGATCGAGTTCTGGGGCGGCAGCTTCGTCGCCGATCCGTTCGGCGTCGTCCTCGCCGAGGCCTCGCGCACGGAGGAGGAGACGCTGATCGTCACCGTCGACCGCAAGCACCAGGAGACGGTTCGCCGTCACTGGCCGTTCCTGCGCGACCGCCGCATCGACGCGTATGGCGCCGTCACCCGCCGTTTCATCGACGAATGAGGACGAACGCGCGCGGCGCCAGCGCCGCGGCCGAACCCAAGGCTTCACCCGCCGCGCTGGGCTTTCGCATGCCGGCCGAATGGGAGCGCCACGCCGCCACCTGGATCGCCTGGCCGCACGAGCCGCGCGACTGGCCGGGCAAGCTGGCGCCCATCCCGTGGGTCTACGGTGAGGTGGTCCGCCACCTGACGCCCGGCGAGCGCGTCCGCATCCTGGTCGACGACGCCGTGGCCGAGAAGCGCGCCCGCGCCCTGCTGGCCCGCGTGGGGGCCGATCTGGCCGCGGTCGACTTCTTCCGCGCGCCGACCGACCGCAGCTGGACGCGCGACTACTGCCCGCTGTTCGTCAAGGACGCGCGCGGCGAGGTCGCCATCACCAACTGGCGCTTCAACGGCTGGGCGAAGTACCCGAACCACAAGCGCGACGACGGCGTCACCGACAAGATCGCGCGCCGGTTCGACCGGCGGCAATGGCACCCCACCACCAACGTGGCGGGCAAGCCCTGGCGGGTCGTGCTGGAGGGGGGCGCCATCGACGTGAACGGCGCCGGGACCCTGCTGGCCACCGAGGAGTGCCTGCTGGACACCGTGCAGGCGCGCAACCCGGGGCTGTCGCGTCAGGGTCTGGAGGAGATCCTGGCGGCGCACCTGGGCGCCCGCAAGGTGCTGTGGCTGGGGCGCGGAATCGCCGGCGACGACACCCACGGCCACGTCGACGATCTGGCGCGGTTCGTCGACGAGACGACGGTCGTCCTGGCTCAGGAGTCGAACCCCGCCGACGCCAACCACGATCCACTGCGCGACAACCGGACCCGGCTCGCCTCGATGACGACCGCCGACGGGAAACCGCTGCGGGTCGTGGCGCTGCCGATGCCGGCGCCGCTGTTCCTCGACGGTGTCCGGCTACCCGCCAGCTACGCGAACTTCTACATCGGCAACGCGGCGGTCATCGTCCCGACCTTCAACGATCCGAACGATCGGGTGGCGCTGGGGATCCTGGCCGAGCTGTTCCCGACCCGGACGGTGGTCGGCGTCCACGCCGTCGACCTGGTCTGGGGCCTGGGCACGCTCCACTGCATGACGCAGCAGGAGCCGGCGGGCGGCAAGTAGAGGCTAGTTGCCCGCCATCCGCGCCGCCATGATCCGGCGATGCCGCTTGTACGCGCGGATCCCGATGACGGCGGCGCCGATGATCACCGCGACCACGATGCCGTGCTCCGTGTGGCGGGCGTAGCGGAGCACGCGGTCGATCTGGCCGCCGAAGAACCAGGCCGTGTAGACGAGGATCGGGACCGTGAAGGCCGCGGCGGAAAAGTCGTAGATCAGAAAGACCGGCGGCCGCAGGTGCAGCGTCCCGGCGGTGAAGAAGATGGTGAACCGCAGCCCGGGCGTGAACCGCCCAATCAGCACCACCTTGCTGCCGAACTTGCGGAAGTAGGCCCGCACCTTGATCTGCCGGCGGTGCGTGAAGTACTTGCGGGCCAGCCGGCCGGCGAGCACCCAGCGGCCGAAGTAGCGCCCCAGGAAGAAGGCCAGCGAGTCGCCGGCCAGCACGGCCGCGAAGCACACCAGGAACGCCTTGCTGACCTGCAAGGCGCCGCGCCAGGAAAAATACCCGGCGGCGATGAGCGAGATGTCCTCGGGGATCGGCAGCCCCAGGCCGCACAAGAGCAAAATTCCGCCCAGCCAGGCATACGCCCCCATCGGTGAGAGGGTCGACAGGTGAGCGATGAACCACTTCACGCGGGGGGTTCCGACGGGAGGGCCCTCTCAAATACCACGGACCGACCCCGAAACACGAATACGAGGTCGGGGGCAGCCTGGAGGAGGTCGCTCACGACGGCTCGGCGGACGCAGGCCGCTCGGGGTTCGCGTTGACATTGAGCGCCGCGGAACGTACGGTTTTCCCCGTCGAGGGGGTCCCCATCATGCGAACGCATCGTCCCTATCTGCGGGCCCGCGAGTCGGCCCCGGTTCTGTTCCTGGCGGTCATGGTCGCGTTCGCCGCGGCCGCCTGCAGGGCCGAGTATCCGTCCTGCGAGACCGACAAGGACTGCCACGCTAAAGAATTCTGCGTCGCGAACAAGTGCCAGCAATGTCGGGACTCGAACGATTGTCCGGCGGGCAACACCTGTAACGCCGGCAAGTGCTCGCCGATCCCCGGCTATTGCAGCAGCAAGGCGCAGTGCCCGGCCAACCAGGAGTGCATCGCCAACCGCTGCCGCGCCTGCGCCGGCGACAAGGAATGCGCCGGCGGGCAGCACTGCGTGGCGGGAACCTGCACCTCCAAGAAGCCGTGCAAGAGCGAGAACGACTGCGCCCAGAACGAGGATTGCGTGAACGGCTTCTGCAGCACGGAGAGGCAGGTGGCCCCGCCGCCCACGCAGTGCGCCCTGGACCCGGTGCTGTTCGACTTCAACGAGTCGGCGCTGACCACCGAGGCGACCGCCACGCTGGCGCGCGACGCCGAGTGCCTGAAGCAGGTCGGCCGCGCCGTCACCCTGATCGGCCACACCGATCCGCGTGGCACGCAGGAGTACAACCTGGCGCTGTCCGAGAAGCGTGCGCAGTCCGTGCGCGACCACCTGGGGCGGCTGGGCGCCGACGGCAGCAAGCTGTCGGTCCTGCCGCGCGGGTCACTGGACGCCAAGGGGACCGATGAACCGAGCTGGGCCCAGGATCGCCGTGTCGATTTCAGCTGGAAGTAAGCGCCTCACCCACGCCCTGGTGGGGGCGGTCATGCTGGCGGGCCTCCTGGCCCCGACCTCCTGCGTGACCACGACCGAGGGGCAGAAGATGCAGACGGACATCGACACGTTGCGGGCCCGTCTGGACGAGATCGACAAGCGCGACCGGGAGTACAAGGAGCAGGTCGTTCGCCTGCGCAAGGTGCTCGACGAGGCGACGGCCCTGCTGACCCGCAACTCGGCCGACGTGGGGGCCAAGGCCGCCAAGTCCGAGCAGGACATCGCGGCGCTGCAGGGGCGAATCGAGGAGCTGTCCCACGCCATCGAGCAGCAGGACAAGCAGGGAGCCGACGCCCAGAGCAAGCTGGACGCGCGGCTGGCGGCGCTGGAGCAGACCCAGAACAAGATCGTCGACCGCGTCGCGCCGGAGATGCCGTCGGACAAGGATCAGCTCTGGACGCAGGCCGGCCAACGCCTCAGCTCGGGACAGCGCGACGACGGCCGGCGGTTCTACCGGGTCTTCATCCAGCGCTTCCCGCAGGACCCGCGCGCGCCGCAGGCCTACCTGGCGATCGGGATGTCGTTCGTGCAGGAGAGCAAGTACCCGAACGCCGCGGCCGAGTTCCAGAAGATCCTGAACGTCTACCCGTCGTCGCCAGAGGTGCCCGAGGCGATGTGGCAGCTGTCGCTGTCGTTCGTTCAGCTGCACTTCTGCACCGACGCCAAGGCGCTGCTCTCCGACCTGGTCAGGCGCTACCCGCGGTCGGCCCGGGCCGGCGACGCCCGCGGCGAGCTCAAGTCGATCGCCAAGCTCCCCCGCAGCGCCTGCACGAGCTAGGCGGGCGTCGCCATGAGGCGACGGTGAGCGAAGCGAACCATGCCCGACGACCTGCCGCCGGTCAGTGCACCGCGAACGCCGCCGCGACCCGCAGCCCTGCGGCGGTCGGGTCTGACGCGGACGACACGGCGGCGATGCAGGCGGCGGCGCTGGCGCCCGCCTGGGCGACGGCCGGGACGGCGGTCAAGCTGATGCCGCCGATGGCTACCACCGGGATCGCGACCGCGGCGCAGATCTCGGCCAGCTGGACCAGGCCGACGACCGGATCGGGGTTCAGCTTGCTGGCGGTGGCGAACACCGGGCCGAATCCGATGTAGTCGGCGCCGGCCGCGGCCGCCGCGGCGGCCTGGACCGGGTTGTGGGTGGAGAAGCCGATGACCAGGTCGGGGCGGCCGGCCTCGGCGCGCAGGCGGAGCGCGTCGCCAAGCGGCAGGTCGTCCTGGCCCAGGTGGACGATGTCGGCACCGACGGCCAGCGCCACGTCCATTCGATCGTTCACGCACAAGGGAACGCCGGCCGCCCGGCAGAGCGGGTGGAGAGCCCGGGCGGCCGCCGCGAAGGCGCGCGCGCCGGCCTGCTTGGCGCGCAGCTGCAGCGCGCACGGCCGGGCCGCCAGCAGCGCGGCGGCCTGACGCTCCAGCGCGACGACATCGTCCAGCCCGGACGAGGTGGCGTCGAGGATGGCGTAGAACCCGCGCAGCGCGTGCATCGCGTAGACTATATCGCCTTGCCGACCCCGTTTCGTCTCAGCAGCGAGCTCTCCCCGATGGGCGATCAGCCGCGGGCCATCGCCGAGCTGACCGCCGGCGTCAAGCGCGGCGATCCGTCGCAGGTGTTGCTGGGCATCACCGGCAGCGGCAAGACCTTCACGATGGCGCAGGTGGTCCAGCAGATCCAGCGCCCGACGCTGGTGATCGCCCACAACAAGACGCTGGCGCACCAGCTGTGGACGGAGTTCAAGGCGCTGTTCCCCGACAACGCCATCCACTACTTCGTCAGCTACTACGACTACTACCAGCCCGAGGCGTACGTCCCGTCGACCGACACGTACATCGAGAAGGACTCGCTCATCAACGAGGAGATCGATCGCATGCGCCACGCGGCGACG
>CAZTZM010000012.1:0-1042 GCA_964618005.1 uncultured Myxococcales bacterium | reverse complement strand
CCCGTGTTCATGGACTTCGAGAACTACACCGGCACCGTGACCGCCGCGAATTACGCCACGGCCTTCGGCGGCACGACGGTGAACACAGGGACCGCCTACGCCGGGATCTACTCCTACGCCGAGTCTTCGGGCGGAACCCTGCCGCCGCTGGCGCTCGTGGCCGGACATCCGCCGAGCAACTGGGCGGCCTCCGAGTCTTGGTCCGCCACGATGTGGGGCATGGGCGGCGGGGTGTGGATGAGCTGCGCCGACGCCTCGGCTTACACGGGCATCTCGTTCTGGGTGCGCGGCACCTCCGGGACGGGGACGTTTACGTTCACGGTCGCGATGCAGGGGACGGACATGCCGTCCGGGACGAACAACGCCGGCGGTGGCACCTGCACAGGCACCAGCACCACGTGCAAGGCGGCCGAGAAGGACGGCATCCCCCTCACGTCCGACTGGACGCAGGTCACGCTCCACTGGGCGGACTTCACGCCCGGCCTGTCGGGAACAACGTCGGTCGTGCCCGACGGCAGCAACATCACCGGCCTCGCGTGGACCGTGCCGTTGGCGTTCCAGGCCGATCCCACGATGCCGGCCGACGCCGGGGTCTACGTTCCGGTTCCGGGCGATCTCCGCATCGACATCGACGACATCACGTTCACGCAATAGCTGAACGGGGCGTCGTACCCGTGAAGCACAACGTCTTCGGTGTATCGCTGGCCATCCTGGCGCTGGCGGGCGCGTCGCTCGCCGGCGCGGCGCAGGCCGCCGTCACGCCCAACCCGCTGTTCGTCGATCACGCGGTCCTGCAACAGGGGATGAAGGTCCCCGTCTGGGGGACCGCCGATCCCGGCGAGGCGATCACCGTCGAGATCGCCGGCCAGCGCGTCACCGCCACCGCCGGCGCAGACGGCAAGTGGCTGGCGCGGCTGGCGCCGCTGAAGGCCGGCGGTCCGTTCATGCTGACCATCACCGGCAAGAACAAGGTCGCCCTTTCGGACATCCTCGTGGGCGAGGTCTGGCTCGCGGGCGGGCAGTCGAACATGGAGCGGCAGCT
>CAZTZM010000011.1:0-18552 GCA_964618005.1 uncultured Myxococcales bacterium | reverse complement strand
GCCTGGATCGTCCGCTGGCGTCTGGCTCGAGAACGAGGAGGATGAACGGTCGGTGCTGCTCGAAGACGAGGCGGACGATGGGTCGACGCTGCTACTGGACGACGAGGAGGGGTCGACGCTGCTCGAGGAGTTCGGGTCAGTATCGACCGCCGGGGTATCGGAGCCCGCGTCGGGCGCCGTGCCCTGTTGACCACTCGGGTTGGCGTCGGCGACCCCAGCGTCGGCGTCGCTCACGCCACCGTCGAGGTTGTCGTGCGTCTCGACCGAGGGGCTGTCGATGTAGTCACGGACCGCATTGTGGCTCTGCTCGATGGCGCCCGGACCGTCGGGTGTGTCCGAAGCCAGGCCATCGAGCTTGCCCAACCCGTTCCAGGGGAGCGAGTAGCCGACGGGAGAGCCAATGGTCCAGCCTCCGATCAGCTGGGTGAGCGGCTGGAAGAAACCCTTCGCCATCATCTCGACGAAATCGTTTTTGAACAGCCAGGCGGCCACGCGCCCTTCGCCCATGTGCTCGAACATCGACATCATTGGGCCGACCAGGAACTTCTCGTAGACCTTCTGGGTCAGATTCTCGAACAGCTTGTCGCCCAGCTTGTTCAGCACGTACTGCAGGCCGGAGTCGAACGCCATGTTGGCGAAGCCCGCGATGATGTCGCCCCATGTCATCCCGACGAAGTGCGCCGTGATCGCCACGACGCCGTCGAGCGGTGCCGGGGCTGGGTCGCCGCAATTGAGGTTGGGATTGACCACGACCGCCAACGCTGCGGCGACCGGCTTGTTCGCGATCAGACATTGAGAGCTGCCGAACTCAGCCTTGGAGCCGCTGGCCAGAAGGATCAGCGGCAGCAGGCAGTTGGGCGCGCCAGCGTGCGGGATCATCGGTCCGATGTCGCTGCCGCGCATGATCGTCCAGCCGAAGTGGGTGAACTCCGTCGGACCCATTTGCGCGGTGATCCCCAGCCCCATGAGCGACGACATCGCCACGTGCGGCGCAGGTGGCCCGGGTGTTGGCGATCCAGGCGGCATCAGCTTGTGAAAGTCGCACCCGATCATCGGGTGGAAGTGCTTGAGGACACCGTGCTGCATGTCGATCAGGCCTTCGCGGTAGGCGCCGGCCACAGCTCTGCGGTTCGGCGCTGGCGCGCGTAGAGGACGTATCGAAACGGGTAGCGGTACGTGATGAAGACCCGCTGCTTGTCGGCCTCGATACCGATCTGGTCGATCTGCGGCGTTCGCACCGTCGCCTGGGTGCCGAGCGTCAGACGGAAGACGACCGGCACCTCGGGGACGACGAAGGTGATCGGCCCGTCGGGCTTGAAGCCGGTCAGCCGGACCGCCGCGCCCGGCTGGACGCCGCCGACCACGACCATCTCCGGAAAGGCCGCGTTGAACAGCCGGGGATGAATCTTCTTCATCGCGCCGCCCTTGCCGAATGTGACCCCAGCGGCCAGCCGCCCCGAGTGCGCCTGCGAGCAGATCCCGACGCCGACCGGCGCGGGACGGTCGTCCCAGCGCGCGATACGGGCCAGCGGGTTTTCTAGGTTGGGCAGGCGCTGCCCGATGGCCTGCTCGAGCTCGAGACAAAATCCGCGGCCGTTCGGGTTGTCGGCAAATGGGACCTCCAGGCCGTCCCACTCGGACTTGCCGCCGTAGGCCCGGTCCATCGTCAGCGGCATGGTCACGAACGGCTGCGGATCCGTCATCGCGACGCCCTTCACCCGCGGGATCCAGGCCCGGTCGCCCAGTACCAGAATATCGCGGCGGAACGTCCCCACCTCGATCGAGAGGGTCATTTCATAGACCGGTCGCCCGCGCGGCGCCTGGGCGGAGCCGAAGAGAAACAGGTCGGTCCCCCCTTTATAGAAGACCTCGTCGCTCTCCATAGGGCCGTATTCGCACTCCCACGGTTTGGGCGATACGATCCAACTCTGTTCGCTGGCCTGCACGAGGGCGCCGTCGAGCAGGTCGTAGGTCACCCGCGCTACCAGCGACCCGCCCATCACGTCCTCGGTTGCACCAAACCGCATCAACAGCGCCGGAAACGGGGTGTAATTCTGCAGGTCCATGAAATGGCGCGAAGGCGCGATGGGAGCCAGTCACGTTGCCGCAATCGGCACGTTTAATCAAACCTCACAAGTGCCGGCGAATTCCCGTCGCTTACAAAAATGGTTGAGCTTAGCCGGAAAAGGGGCGAGCGGCGGCCTTGGTCATACCGTGGTAGGATAGCGCGGTGGCTGCCAAGAAGCTCGCTATCTCGTTGGACGGGCAACTTGCCCGGGAGGTCCAGCAGGCCGCCAGAGCTGAGGCCGGGGGCAACGTTTCGGCCTGGCTGGCCGAAGCTGCTCGGGTGCACCTCCGACAGCTGGCGGCAAAGCGAGCCTTGAAGGTCTTCGAAGACGAGATGGGCGAGATCACCGAAGCGGAGCTCCGGCAGGCGGGGCGCGCTTGGCCGCGGGACTGACCCTCGACAGCGGCGCGCTGATCGCCGCCGTGAAAGGGGACCGGCGGTTTTGGGCGCTCTGGAAAGAGGCCCTGGCCCGTGGCGCGACCGTGACCGTGCCGGCGGCGGTGGTCGCTCAGGTCTGGCGCGGCAACAGCGCCGCGATCGCCCGTGTCCTTCAGGGCTGCGAGGTCGAGGCGCTCTCCGAGGAGCGGGCCAAGCGCGCCGGCCGGCTGCTGGCTGCCAGCCGCACGTCCGATGTCGTCGATGCTTCGGTGGTCGCGGGCGCGGCCGCCCGCCACGACGCGATCGTCACCTCGGACCGCCGCGACATCGAGCGCTTGGCCGGATCGTTACGACGCAAGCTCACCATCATCCCGGTCTGAAGCGTCGGCTCGTCGGGCAAAAAAGGGCAAAAAAAACGGGAGGACCCTGTTGGGCCCTCCCGTTCGTTCGATTCAGGTCCGCGGGGCTACGAGCAGCCGCTGGTGGTGCCGCAGTTGACGCACTTGTGGCAGCTGCCGTTGGGGATCATGATCGATCCGCACTCGGGGCAGGTCGGCGCGTCGGTGCGGGCGATGAAGCTGTAGTTGCCGTTGCCCGTGTGCGTGCTGCCGTTCCCGTTGGCGTGGCCGTTCGCGCCACCCTTGCCGTTCTTGCCGTTGCTCATGTCGATGACCTCGACCTTCTGCGCGGCGGCCACGACGTCGCCGACGCGCTGGATCTCGGCGTCGGCGGCCGGCGCGGGCGCCGCCTCGGCCATCGGCGTCTCGTGCACGAACTTCGATCCCAGCCAGCGGAACAGGTAGTCCATGATCGAGCTGGCGCGCGGGATCTCCGGGTTCTCGGTGAAGCCGTAGGGCTCGAAGCGGGTGCGCGAGAACTTGTCGCACAGCAGGCGCAGCGGCACGCCGTGCTGCAACGCCAGCGAGATGGCCGTCGCGAAGCTGTCCATCAGGCCCGAGATGGTCGAGCCCTCCTTGGCCATCTTCACGAAGATCTCGCCCGGCTCGCCGGTCTGGTAGAGGCCGACGTGGATATAGCCCTCGTGGCCCGCGACCGAGAACTTGTGCGTGAACGACTGCCGCTCGTCGGGCAGCTTGCGCCGCACCGCCGCCGGCGGGCCGTTCCTGACCGGCTCGGCCGCCACCGCCCCGGCCTTGCCGAGCCCGGGATCGGTCTTGCTGGTCGACAGCGGCTGCGTCCGCTTGCACCCGTCACGGTAGATCGCCACCGCCTTCAGGCCCTGCTTCCAGGACTCCAGGTAAGCCTCCTGGACATCTTCCACGGTGGCGTCCGGCGGCAGGTTGACGGTCTTCGAGATCGCGCCCGAGATGAACGGCTGCGCGGCCGCCATCATCCTGATGTGCCCCTGGTAGTGGATCGACCGGGTGCCGTTGGCCGCGCGGAAAGCGCAGTCGAACACCGGCAGGTGCTCCGGCTTCAACCCGGGGGCGCCCTCGATCGTCTCCTCGGTGTCGATGTAGTCGACGATCGCCTTGGCCTGCACCTCGTCGTAGCCCAGCTTGGTCAGCGCCTCGGTGATCGTGTTGTTCACGATCTTGATCATCCCGCCGCCCACCAGGCGCTTGTACTTGATGAGCGCGATGTCCGGCTCGATGCCGGTGGTGTCGCAGTCCATCATGAAACCGATGGTCCCCGTCGGCGCCAGCACCGTCGCCTGGCCGTTGCGGTACCCGTGCTCCTTGCCGATCGCCACCGTCTGATCCCAGGCGTCGCGCGCGGCTTCCAGCAGATCGGCCGGCACGGTCGTGCTGTCGATCTTGTCGACCTCACGGCGGTGCTTCTTCATCACGCCGATGAACGGATCGCGGTTCTCGGCGTAGCCGTCGAACGGCCCGGTGATGTCGCGCGAGATCACGGCGCTGGTGCGATAAGCCCAGCCCGTCATGAGTGACGTGATGGCGCCGGCGTAGGCGCGCGCCTCGCCGCTGTCGTACGGCAGGCCGCGCGACATCAGCAGCGCGCCCAGGTTCGCGTAGCCCAGGCCCAGCGGCCTGAAGCGGTGCGAGTTCTCGGCGATCCGCTCGGTCGGGTACTTGGCGTTCCCGACGATGATCTCCTGCGCCAGGATGGTGATCTCGACGGCGCGCCGGAACGACTCGACGTCGAACTCACCCGCGTTGGGGGCGCTCTCCGGCGCCACGAACTTGCGCAGGTTCAGCGACGCCAGGTTGCAGGCCGAGTCGTCCAGGTACATGTACTCGCTGCAGGGGTTCGAGGCGTTGATCCGCGCCGTCCCCGAGGAGGTGTGCCAGGCGTTGATGGTGGTGTCGAACTGCAGGCCTGGGTCGCCGCACTGCCAGGCCGCCTCGGCGATGTCCCGCCACAGCTTGCGCGCCTTGAACGTCTCGACCTGGCGACCGTCGCGGACGGCGCGGGTGCTCCAGTCGCGGTCCTTCTGCACCGCCTCCATGAAGTCGTCGGTGACGCGGACCGAGTTATTCGAGTTCTGGAAGAAGACCGACTTGTACGCCTCACCGTCGAACGAGCCGTCGTAGCCGGCGTCGATCAGCGTCCAGGCCTTCTTCTCCTCCTTGGCCTTGCACCAGATGAACTCGTCGACGTCGGGGTGGCCGACGTCGAGGATCACCATCTTGGCGGCGCGGCGGGTCTTGCCGCCCGACTTGATGACGCCCGCGAAGGCGTCGAAGCCGCGCATGAAGCTGACCGGGCCCGAGGCGGTGCCGCCGCCCTGGAGGAGCTCCTTCGAGGAGCGAATCGTGGACAGGTTCGTGCCCGTGCCGGAGCCGTACTTGAACAGCATCCCCTCGGTCTTGGCCAGGCCGAGGATCGACTCCATCGTGTCCTGGACGCTGTTGATGAAGCAGGCCGAGCACTGCGGCTCGGGCTCGATGCCCACGTTGAACCAGACCGGGGAGTTGAAGGCCATCTTCTGCGTGACGAGCAGGTGCTTGAGCTCGGCGTTGAACACGCGCGCCGACTCGTCGTCGGCGAAGTAGCCGCCAGGGCGCCCGCTGGTGCGGCCCCAGCGGGTGATGGTGTCGGCCACGCGCGAGATCAGCTGGCGCACGGATCGCTCGCGCTCGGGCGTGCCGACGATGCCGCGGAAGTACTTCTGTACGACGACGTTGGTGGCGGTCTGCGACCAGCTCTTGGGGACCTCGACGTCGCGCTGCTCGAAGACGCTCTTGCCGTTCTCGCCGGTGATGGCGGCCGTGCGCAGCTCCCACTCGACGCCCGCGAAGCCGTCGTTATTGGTCTGCTGGGCCCCCTGGACGCCCGCGGTGAAGTAGCGGCGGACCTTGATCCCCGGCGTGGCCGGGTTGGCCTCCGTGGCGGTCGCCGTTGCGGATTTGGCAGCGGTGACCCCACGGGACGCCGTGATGGCGCCGTTGCGACCGGTGCGGCTCTTTCGAGCGTCGTGCTTTTCGAGCATGAAGGCCCTCCCCTTAAAACGGTGACGCCGAATCGGCGCCTGCGAGCGTTTTATGCGAATCGAACGGAAAACACAATATCTTGGGTGCGTCCGCTCAACCGCACCCAATATGTTGTGGATTCGCCGTGGGAAACCTGTGGAATTCGGTCGAATTCGCCAAGGGTTTCGCCGACAGTAAACGAGACCATCGAGTATCCACTGCCCCTGTTGAAAGGCAAGTACACTGCAAGACGTGACGATACGTGACCATATACGATTATGCCGCCGTGCGTTTTTCGCGGCCGACGTCTCAGATTAGATGCCGGCGCACCGCGCCGGCGGCGCCGGCTGCCGTAAACTAGGCCCGCTCATGTCGACGCCGACCGTTGCTTCGTCTTCCGAGCCCCGGCGCTGGCGGCGCATGCGGCGTCTCGGCGGGTTCTCCGTGCTCGTGCTGGCCGCGTTCTCCGCGGGGCTGGTCTTCTCGCGGCCGCTGCAGGCGGGCCGATTCAACCCGTACCAGAAACTGGGCGTGTTCACGAAGGTGCTCTCGTACATCGAAGGGCACTACGTCGAGGACATCGCCGAGACCGACCTCATGTACGGCGCCGCGCGCGGGTTGACGGACGTGCTCGATCCGCACTCGCGCTTCATGGACCCCGACGAGTACGGCAAGCTGAAGAAGGAGACCGAGGGGAACGAAGAGATCGAGGGGATCGGGATCGACGTCGAGAAGCGCAAGAACCGCTTCGTGATCGTGTCGCCGATCGAGGGCTCGCCCGCCGCCAAGGCGGGCGTCGAGCCCGGCGACATCATCAAGCGCGTCGACGGCGCCGAGATCTCCACCCTGGAGTTCGACGACGCGATCGCGCGCATGCAGGGGCCGGCCGGCAGCGAGGTGGCGCTGGTCGTCGATCGCCACGGTCGCGACCTGACGTTCCGGATCAAGCGCGCCCGCTATGAAGTGAAGGCGGTCGAAGGAAAGCTGATCGAAGACGGCGTCGCGTACTTCAAGATCCGCGTGTTCTCGACCAACACCGACTCCTCGCTGGGCGATCTGCTGGAGCAGCTCTCGGGCAAGTCCAAGAGCTTCAAGGGGATGATCCTCGACCTGCGCCGCAACCCAGGCGGCCTCTTGGACCAGGGGATCCGCGTCGCCGATCGCTTCATCTCCGACGGGCTCATCGTGAAGACGATCGGCAAGGGCGGGCAGGTGATGGATGAGGCGCGCGCGCACAGCCGCGGCACCTGGGAGGGCTTCCCCATGATCGTCCTGGTCGACGGGGCCACCGCCTCCGCGGCCGAGATCGTGGCGGGCGCGCTGCAGGACCACGGGCGCGCCGTCGTGCTCGGCACGCAGACCTTCGGCAAGGGCTCCGTCCAGACGGTGATCGACATCGACGGGTGCGGGCCCAAGCCGTGCGGCCTGAAGCTGACCGTGGCGCGCTACTACACGCCGAACGGGCGATCGATCCAGGGTCAGGGGATCATGCCCGACGTGGTGGTGGAGGCGACGGCGCCGCCGCCGGATCTCGACGAGGCCGATCTGCCGCGCGAGCGCGATCTGCACAAGCGGCTGCGCAACGAGCAGGGCGACAAGCCGATCACCGCCCAGCGGCTGGACGACTATCAGCTGCAGATGGCGCTCGACTACCTGCACTCCTGGTCGCTGTTCTCCAAGCAGACCGCGCACAAGTAGCGAAGCGCAGCCTCCCGCTGCGCTTGCAATTGCCGTCGAATTGCGGTTTTCTGCGGAACCCCGGCGCGACGACGCGCCAGCGACGGAAGGAGCAACGGCATGTCGTTCGGAGCACCCCCTCCAGGTATGGACGAGTACCAGCGACTGATGGCCGAGCGGGCCGCGGCCGCGAAGCGCAATCGGATGTTGTTCGGCCTGGTGGCCGTGCTGGTGGTGGGCGGCGGCGTCTTCTTCTACAAGCGCGACGCTGACAAGAAGAAGTCGGCGCAGGCGATCCTGGACGCTGCCGGCCGGTTCGCCGAGCGCGACAAGAGCGAGATGGGCGCGTTCTGGAGCTGCGCCATGGGCGGCCGCGAGGTTGACGTGGGCACGTTCAACAGCGCGGATCAGATCCAGCAGGGGATCGAGAGCGCCTACTTCACGCAGCAGAAGACCTTCTCCGATCACCTGACCACCGAGTGCGTCCCCAAGCTGGAGGGGGCCAAGTCGGCGCTGGGCTCGATTCCGGATCTCCCGGATGCGCTGAAGCCGCCGATGGACAAGTACCTCAGCGCGCTCCCCAAGATGCAGAGCGGGCTCGAGAGCTACGCCGAGAAGCTGAAGACGCGCGGCGCGGTCAAGGACGTCGACTCGGCGATTCAGGAGGTCGGGACCGGCTTCGCGGCGGACGTGACGCCGGCGTCGGTGGCGTTCGAGAAGTTCATGACCTGCGCCATCCCCGACCTGGACAAGAAGAAGGACCTGCAGACCGTCCTGCAGCAGCTGGCCGACACCTGCAAGAAGGACGCGGTGCCGTTCATGACCAAGGTGCGGAACGATTGCGGCGCGCTGGTCACCAGCTTCAACAAGGACGAGGCCAAGCCGACGCCGGCCAAGTCGTTCAAGGCCAACACCAAGAAGTTCGTCGAGGAGGACAACAGCCGTCTGCTCGACGCCTGGGCCTTCTGCGGCAAGCGCTCACGCAAGGGGAAGAAGCAGCTCGATCTGGAAGACTTCCTGCTCGCTTCGAGCGACTACATGGAGGCCCGCAACGAGGTGGTCCAGACCGCCAAGGAAGAGGCCGCCCGCATCACCGGGCAACCGCTGCCGAAGCCGAAGAACCAGGGCGCGCCGGGCGCCGCGGAGTAGGTAGTCGCCGCCTGAGCGCGGCTGTCCTTCGCGACAAATGATTACATTCATCCCCGGGGGGAGAACACCGGGGATGCGAATAGCGCAGGTCTCGCCGCTGTATGAGAGCGTGCCGCCGAAGCTCTACGGCGGCACCGAACGGGTGGTCGCGTTTCTCACCGACGCGCTGATCGCGCAGGGACACGAGGTGACGCTGTTCGCGAGCGGCGATTCGTCGACACAGGCGGCGTTGGTGCCGGGCGCGCCGCGGGCGTTGCGGCTGGGTGACGGCTGCCGCGAGCCGATCGCCCGCCACCTGGAGATGCTGGAAGAGGTCTGCCGCCGGGCCGACGACTTCGACATCATCCATTTCCACCTCGACTACCTGGGCTTTCCGGCGGCGCGCCGCTGCGGGGTGCCCCATGTGACGACGCTGCACGGGCGCCTGGACGATCCCGAGCTGGAGCCGCTGTTTCGCAGTTACTGCGACACACCGCTGGTCTCGATCTCGAACGCGCAACGCGCGCCGCTGGGCTTCGCGAACTGGAAGGCCACCATCTATCACGGGCTGCCGCCCGACCTGTATTCGTTCCACCCGCAGCCAGGTAGGTACCTGGCGTTTCTGGGACGGCTGTCGCCGGTCAAGCGCGTCGACCGCGCGGTCGAGATCGCGCATCAGCTGGGGATGCCGCTGCGGGTGGCGGCCAAGATCAACCCCGAGGAGCGCGACTACTACGAACGCGAGATCGCGCCGCTGTTCGCCGAGCGGAACGTCGAGTTCCTCGGCGAGATCGGCGAGGCGGACAAGGATGAGTTCCTGGGCAACGCCGCCGCGCTGCTGTTCCCGGTCGACTGGCCGGAGCCATTCGGCCTGGTGATGATCGAGGCGATGGCCTGCGGGACGCCGGTCGTTGGCTACCGGCGCGGCTCGGTCTCCGAGGTCATCCGTGACGGCGTCTCGGGCTACGTCGTCGACAGCGTCGAGGCGGCGGTGGCGGCCACGGCCCGCGCGCTGGCGTTGCCGCGCCGGCGCTGCCGGGCCTACTTCGAGCGGCGATTCTCCGTGGCGCGCATGGCGGCCGACTACCTCGATCTCTACCGCGACCTGGCGGAGCACGCGCCCCGCCACCTGCCGGCGCACCGGCCGTCGCTGGATCTGGTGACGGGCGCCGGCCCCTGCGCGGAGACCGCCTGAGGCCGCCGTGGCAGCGCTCGATCACGCCGACGACGAAGTCCTCGAGCACCAGGACAAGTTCTACATCCAGGCGACGTCGTCGCGCGCCGACGACCGCACGCGCGTCCTCAAGCAAGGGAACACGTTCGCGGTGTTCGATCGGTTCGGCGACGTGCAGCCGGTCGGGCTGGGAGAGCAGGGCATCTACCACGACGGGACACGCTTCCTGTCGCGGCTGGAGCTGCGGCTCGGCGGGCGCCGGCCGTTGCTCCTGAGCTCGACGGTGAAGAAAGAGAACGACCTCCTCACCGTCGATCTCTCGAACCCTGACCTAACCGCGCCCGACGGGACGCTGCGGCTGGCGCGCGGCGAGCTGCACGTGTTTCGCAGCAAGTTCCTGTGGGAGGGCGTCTGCTACGAGCGGCTGCGTGTCTCCAGCTTCAGCCGCGTCCCGCAGGCCATCGCTCTGACGCTGGCGTTCGCGGGCGACTACGCCGACATCTTCGAGGTGCGCGGCGCCAAGCGCCCGCGGCGCGGCCAGAAGCTGCCGGAGGCGGTGCGCGACGCCGGTGTGGTGCTCGGCTACCGCGGCCTCGACGAGGTGGTGCGGCGCACGCGCATCGCGTTCGATCCGCCGCCGACCGAGCTGGACGCGCGGCAGGCGCGCTACCTTCTGCAACTGGCGCCGCACGAGACGATCACGCTGTTCGTGACCATGGCCTGCGAGGTCGGCGAGCAGGCGCCCGCCGTCGCCACGAACGAACACGCGCTGGCGGCGCTGACCGCCGGTCTGGGGCGGTCGCCGTTCACGCGCTGCCGGCTGCAGGCGGCCAGCGACGACCTCGACGAGTGGTTGGCCCGGTCGATCTCCGATCTTCAAATGATGGTGACCAACACGCCCGAAGGTCCGTTCCCCTACGCGGGCGTCCCCTGGTACAGCGCCCCGTTCGGGCGCGACGGCATCCTGACCGCGATGGAGGTGCTGTGGATCGCGCCCGAGCTCGCGCGCGGCGTGCTGGGATACCTGGGCGCGCTGCAGGCGGAGACGACATCGCCCGAGCGCGACGCGACGCCGGGAAAGATCCTGCACGAGGCGCGCGGCGGCGAGATGGCGGCGCTGGGCGAGGTGCCGTTCGGCCGCTACTACGGCAGCGTCGACGCCACCCCGCTGTACGTGATGCTGGCGGCGGCCTATCTGCGCCGCACCGGTGACCTGGCCTTCCTGCGCGCGATCGCGCCGCACGTCGAACGCGCGCTCGGCTGGATCGAGCGCGACGGTGACGCCGACGGAGACGGGTTCGTCGAGTACGCCCGCCAGACGCCGAAGGGGCTGGTCCAGCAGGGGTGGAAGGACTCGCACGACTCCGTCTTTCACGCCGACGGCGAGCTGGCCGAGGGGCCGATCGCGCTGTGCGAGGTGCAGGGCTACGTCTACGGCGCGTTTCGCGGCGCCGCCGAGATCGCGACGGCGCTGGGGCAGCGGGCGCGCGCGGAGTCGTACCTGCGCAAGGCCGAGGTCCTGCGGGCGCGCTTCGCCGAGAAGTTCTGGGACGAGGAGCTGGGCACCTACGCGCTGGCACTCGACGGCAAGAAGCGCCCGTGCCGGGTGCGCGCGTCCAACGCCGGGCACGCGCTGTGGGCCGGCATCGCCCAGCCGGCGCACGCGCGGCGGGTCGCCGAGACGCTGATGAGCGAGGAGAGCTTCTCCGGCTGGGGGATCCGCACGTTGGCCTCGTGCGAGCGACGCTACAACCCGATGTCGTATCACAACGGGTCTGTCTGGCCGCACGACAACGCGCTGATCGCGGCGGGCTTCGCCAACTACGGCTTCGACGACCTGGGGTTGCGGTTGTTCGAGGCGATGCTGGGCGCCAGCGAGACGGTCGACCTGCGCCGGTTGCCCGAGCTGTTCTGCGGGTTCCGCCGCCGCCCCGGCGAGGGGCCGACGCTGTACCCGGTGGCCTGCGCGCCGCAGGCCTGGGCCTCGGGCGCCGTGTTCATGCTGCTCGGCTCGGCCCTGGGAATCAGCGTCGACGGCGCGCGCAACGAGATCTCACTGACGCACCCCGTGCTGCCGCCGCAGCTGGGCGAGCTGCGCATCAACGGCCTATCGGTGGGCAACGGCCAGCTCGACCTCCGGCTGGAGAACCACCCCCACGACGTGGGCCTGACGGTCCTTCGCCGCGAAGGCCAGGTCAGCGTCGTCGTCGTGAAGTAGGCGACGGCGACAGGCTCGATCTTACTCAGGCTTTCCGTCCGTCGCGACCGGTTCCATCGACAGCGGCCTCTCGCTGTGCCGAAGGTAATACACACGATAGGTCGTTTTCGGATCGATGCGCTCCCAGGGTTTCGGCCCAGGTACAATCGCGCGAAGACTAAAACTCTTCGATCCGATGTACAGGATGGTTCCCCCTCGATCGCCACCATAGATCTCCGGCTTTCCCTCGACAGCCACGGCTTCGGGGTGAAGTCCGTCCTGAATTCCGTGCACGACCTTCATGATCGAGAGCGCGCTGAAACCCGCCAGGCCGGCAATGAGCAACCAGCGCCACGAAGGCTTGGCCATACGTGCAATTAACGCGGCACAACCCAGAAATATGAGAGGAAGAACAGCGTCGGAGATGGCTAGCCAAAACCACCCGCGCATCTGCTCGGGTCTGACAATTCCACTCCGATTCAGCGCCAATGTTTCTAAGGGAATGCCGAGGCTGCGGGCCCAGGCAGCCAAATCGGGGGAGGATGGTCCAGCGGCCATCGCTACTTCCACACGACCGCGTGCTGTATCGCTTCGGTGCGCGCCGGCGTCAGCGGAACGCTGGTCTTTCGTTCCGCAACGATAACCAAGCAGACACGATTGAGATCCGGTTCGATCAGGATGGTCCGGATAGCGGGGTGTAGTTGTTCCGGCTGCTTCTCTTCCAGCTTCAGCGCCACTATGGGCGGATGCGCGGGAAGAGAGAACGCCCATTTGGGCGCCGTCGGGTGAAGGTTCAAAAGTTGGACCGACGCTCGCCACTCGGCATTCGCACACCGCATCCCCACGGCAGAAGACTGCGCGACACCGACATCCAGACGCTGCTCCAACGTCGCCTCGGGCCGAACGCTGGTCGACCGCAAGATCCCGTCACGCACCTCGGCGAAATGCTGCGGCTGAATTTGATCGGGCCGGTAAGGTCTCGGGGGAATACCGATCTGGGCGCTCCGGGGAAAATATGCGTAGGACAGCCACCCGAGGCTGGCGACCGGCGGTCCGTCGGGCCAGCGCATGAAATCGTGACGCGGTAGTGACGCAGGTGTCAGCGGGACAGCGGCGTCTTCAAGGTTTGGCAACTGGCATGTCTCGACGGCTTCTCGCGTGGGCTGCAGAAGGTATCCGCGCCCGACCGGATTGCGCGGGTAGGCGAAGAGCCCAAAGCGTGGGTCCGTAGGTAAGCCCGCCTTCTGTTGCTCCTCTTCGATCGGATCGCCCAGCGTCTTTCGCGCTACCTGATCGATGCCACCGTAGGCGCGCTCCCAGCTGAGCGGGATCTTCTCGACCGGTTCCGGGTTCGTGAAGCGCAAGCGATCCGGCCGCCACTCGACACGGCGGTCGCCCATCACGCGAATGACGCGCGCGAAGCTCCCGACACCCACTCCCGCGTCGAACACGGGGTACCCGGTATGAGCGTAGGCGTGGCCCTGAATGACGATGTCGGTCGCGGTCCGGTTGAGGAGCAGATCCGTGTCGTGCAAAAGCACGCTCTCCTGCGGCCCAAAGATCGGCTCTTCCACGAGCGGAACCTGCTCTTCCGCTTCAATGAGATTCCCGTTCCGAACCTCGTAGGTGCGCTTCGCAACGATTCCAACGACCCATGCTCCGCGCGGGTCGCCAGCGCACCGAACCGCGGAGACCCGTGGCGTCACCGGAATAGTCCATTCACCCATTTGGTCAGGCCGAAGCTGGTGCTGTCGCCTGACCGGGGACCCAAAGCCGTCGGATCTCCGGCCCCACCTCCGCCCACAGGCGTATACGCGGGTGAGTAGCCAAGCGGCGTCCCCAAACCCCACGTGCCGAGGGCGTATCCATAGGCGGCTGTCACAAGGTCGCGAGCGGGGACGTTCCCGGCCGCCTGAGTGAACCTTCGTATCGAATCGCCGAACAGCTGGCCGTTCCGGCTGAAAAGGTTCGGTGCCTCCTCGGTAAAGATCGAGCTCGCCCAAGGCCCCTTGAAGTTGGCCGCCATCCCGTCGAGCATGCCCGACATCAGGCTCGATCCAGCCGCACGGCTGAGTAGCCCGCTCATCGCGCCGGTGACGACGGCGCAGGCGGCGCCCACGAACCAGGTGAGGGCGGAGTCGATCACCATCCCGACGAAGCCGCGACCTACATCGGCCCAGGTGAGCCCGGCGAACACGGTGTTGGCTGCCGCAATAACGACCCCTGACGGCGCCGGCGGCATCGGGAAGTCGAAGCAGTCCAGGTTCATGTTGACGGCGAAGGCCACGGCAACGGCCATGTCCTGAGCCCCGCTGGCTGTTCCGATCTTGACCGTCCCCGACGCAAATTCCGACTTGGATCCGGCGCCCAGCATGATCAGCGGCAGCAGCACGTTTGGCCAGATGTGGCCGGGGTGAGGTCCCGCGTCGTGCGTGCGCCCCACCGCATAGCCATATCCGCACGCGACCGGCTTGGGCGCCCCGCTCTCCGGGGACGCCGCCTTGCTCGTCGCCATCGCCATTCCAAGGAAGTTCACCTTCTGGCTCCATCCTTCGCCCCAAACCACGACGTGGGGCGTGAACGGCGGTGGCGCCGGCGGTGGTGGCGGGATGGCCTTGTGGGCGTCACAGCCAACGATCGGCTGGATGGTATTCAAGCAGTGCATGGGCGCGCCGGGCATCAGGGGTTCTCCTCTATCGGTCAGGCCTCGACGGCGGTTGCGGTGACCCGGCGCAATTCCCGGGGCTGAAATACATAGGAAAAGTTCGCGCGTTGGGTGATCACGACCTTCCGCGCGTCGAGCCACAGGAACACGCCATCGATGCGCGACATGGCCTCCGATGTGTGAGCGCCGGCGCTCACCTGCAGGCGCAGCAGCATCTTGGGGATCATCACCCGCACCGGATCGTCCCCCATCCCCTCGATGTCGATCATGTCGCCCGGCGTCAACTCGGGCACGACGAGATCGGGGTGCGCGTTGTTGAAGAGCGACGGATCCACGTTCGTGACGTGCATTTTCTCGGGATCCACTGTCACGGCTGTCGATGCGCGCAAGGCCCCGGTCATCGAGTACGGTCCCCACCCGCAAACCCGCGGGTGATCCTCCCAGGACCCGACCCGGACGCCGTCTGCGGGCTCGATGTTGGGAAGGGGATGTTCGCGCGCTTGCTCCGCAGTCAGGTAATACCCGCGGCCAACCGGGTTGTCGGGCCAAGGTGCGGGGTAGCCTTCGTAGTCGGCAACGCCGCCGAACGCCCGATCGTAGCCGAGTGGCATCTCCGTGAAAGGCTGCGCCCGTGAGGGCGCCAGCGGCCGGCGTCGGTCGCCGGTGGGTAACCAAACGCGGTCGCCGCACACGACCAGTTGGTTCACGAGATCGGCGACCCTGAGCTTCAGAACGAGCTCGCGCACGGGCGAGCGACGTCGCACCGTTCCGAGGACGCAGACGTCGGCGCCGGCCTTCTTGAAGAAGAGCTCTCCGTGAAAGGTTCCGAACGGTGTCTCCAGGGGATCCGGCGAGATCGGCAGAGGGTCGCCGCTTGGAACCAGGCTTCCGTCGGTCGCGATGTCGTAGGTCGCTTTCGAGATGAGCGCCGCCGCGCGCGGCTCCTCGGCGAGCTCCGCGATCTGCAACATCGCGTGCCAGGGTGTCTGGTTATCGAGCTGCACCGTCTGTCGCTTGCGGCGCGATGGTGTCGATGAGATCTCGATCGCCCGAATCATCCCGGCGCGGAAGCAGCTCCACCTCCGGCGCCGGCGGAGCTGCCCAGGCCGGGGTGGGGGACGGACGGTCGCAATTCAGCAAAATCTGTTCTCCGAGTAACTGGACGTCGTCGTTCGCGCGGACCCGGACACCGCCCACGCTCGCGTCGACCTCCATGTCGCCGCCGGTGACCCGCACCGTCCCCTCGGCGCTTTGCGTGATCGTGCCGCGCGAGCGCAGCTCGATCCGCTCCCGCGCGTCGACCAGAAATTCATCGCAGCGGGTGGCGACCCGCGAAGCATCGATCTCGAGCGCGGCGGCTTTTCCCCGCACAACGGCGCCCGCGGGCGTAATGGCGACCTCGAACGACAGCAGCACCGCGCTACTCGCCGAGCGCAGCGTGATGACCGCGGCGTCCGATCGCGGGACGATCTCAAGGACATGCTCTGTTCCGACTGGAACCAGAGACTGCGCGGCCGGTGGAGGATTTTCTCGGTGACCTGCCATGCGAAGGTGACCCTATCAGACGCTAACGTAGGCTGCGGGCGAATATTCCAGATCCCCGGCAGACCGCCAAGGCGGCAGGGACTGACGCGCGTCTTATCCGCGCAAGACTAAAGCGTGAACGCCCGCGGCAATAGCGCCCCCAGCGTCGTCGTGTCGCCGGCGCCGGTCGGACCGGCGATGATCACCTCGGTGTCGGCGGCGCCCAGCTCCGCCAGCACCTGCCGGCAAGCGCCGCACGGCGTGGCGGGTGGCCGCGAGCCGCTGGTGACGGCGACGGCGCGGATGCGGCGCGCGCCGGCGGCCACTGCCGCCGCCACGGCGTGGCGCTCGGCGCAGACGGTCAGCCCATAGGAGGCGTTCTCGACGTTGCAGCCGACGTGAATCCGCCCCCGCTCGTCGAGGACCGCCGCGCCGACGGAGAACTTCGAGTAGGGGGCGTGGGCGCGGCGGCGGACGGCGCGCGCCGCCGTGACCAGCGCCTTCCGGCGGGCCGGCGTCATCACGCCGTGACGTCCAGTCCGCTCACGACCGCCGACACCAGGCGCCAGATCGCGCTCGCGCCCGCGGCGGCCGCGCGGGTGACGTCCTCGTGCCGCAGCGGCCCGGGGCTGACGCCGGCTGCGGGGTTGGCGACCAGCGACAGCCCGAGCACCGACAGGCCGGCGTGGCGGGCGGTGATCACCTCGTGGACGGTCGACATGCCGACCAGCCCGGCGCCCAGCGTGCGCAGCAGGCGCACCTCGGCCGGCGTCTCGTAGGCAGGGCCGGCCATGCCGGCGTAGATCGCCTCGTGCAGCGGACGGCCGATGGCGGACGGCGCCACGGCGACCGCCCGCGCCCGCAGCGCGGGATCGTAGGCGTCGGTCATGTCGACGAAGCGCGGCCCCAGCCGCTCGTCGTTGGGCCCGGTCAGCGGCGACGCCGACGTCAGGTTGATGTGGTCGGAGATGGCGACGATCTCCCCCGGCGCGAAGGCCGGATCCACCCCGCCCGCCGCGTTGGTGACGATCAGCGTTTGCACGCCCATCGCCGCCACCACGCGCACGCCGAACCCGACCTCGGCCGGCGGGTAGCCTTCGTAGCCATGGACGCGCCCGCACAGCAGCAGCGCCGTGCGCGAGCCGATCTTCCCTGCCACCAGCTGCCCCGGGTGCCCGGCCACCGTGGTCTCGGGGAAGCAGGGGAGCGAGGCGTACGAGACGCTGCGCGCGCCGGGCAAGCTCTCCGCGACGGCGCCCAGGCCCGAGCCGAGCACCACCGCCACGCTGGGGATGTCCACGTCCAGCCGCTCGGCCGCGGCGCGGGCCGCCGTCTGGACGCGATCGAACAGCGACGCGCCCATCTTCATGCCGCGCCTCCCGCGTTCGCGGCCAGGAACGGCACCAGCGCTTGCATGAACGCGTCCGGCGCCTCGACGTACGCCAGATGGCCGGCGTCAGGGAGCGAGACGAACGTGGCGCCGGGGACGCCCGCGGCCAGCCGCTTCATGTCGGCTTCGGGCGTCACCTGGTCGTGCGCGCCGCGGATGACCAGCGTGGGGACCCGGATGGCCGGCAGCTCCGCGGTCCGGTCGGGACGATCGCGCAGCGCCTCGATCCCCGCGATTAGGTGGGGGGCGCGCGCCGCGGCCTGGGCGCGCAAGAAGGCGATCCGGGCGGCGGGCGCCGCGGGCGAAAGCAGGCGCGGCAGGCTGCCGGCCAGGTAGGGGTCTGACCCCGCGTGCCGGATGCTGGCGATGGCGGTCTCGCGCCCGGCGCGCGCCTCGGCGCTGTCGGCGCCCGCTTTGGTGTCGGCCAGGACCAGCGCCGCCAGCCGATCTGGGTGGCGCGCGGCGAAGGCGAGGGCGGTATAGCCGCCCAGCGACACCCCCAGCAACGTGGCGCGGGGGAGCTTCAGCTCGTCGAGCAGCGCCGCCAGCGCGTCCGCGAAGCCGGCGATCGTGAAGCCGCCCGTGGCCAGCGGCGATTCGCCGAAGCCGGGCGCGTCGACCGCCAGCACCCGCAGGCGCGCCGCCAGCGGCCCGACCAGGTCGGCCCACAGCCGCCACGAGAACGGGAACGCCTGCAGCAGGACCAGCGGCGCCCCCGTGCCGCGATCCTCGAACCCGATCTTGCCGGCGCTCAACATGATCGCCTCCAAGCTACCGCAGTCACCCGAGCGTCTCCAGCACCAGCGGCGTCGGGTCGGGCGCCAAGGTGGAGACCCGGAACGCCGCCTCGACCAGGGGGCGCGCCGCCGCCGCCCGGGCGGGGTCGTCGTGGTGCAGCGTGCAGAGCGCCTCGCCGCGCCCGATCCGGTCGCCCACCTTGGCGTGCAGCAGGATGG
>CAZTZM010000010.1:0-7327 GCA_964618005.1 uncultured Myxococcales bacterium | reverse complement strand
TACATCCAGGACAAGATCTCGAACGCGCTGGTCAGTGACCGCGGCGAGGGGTGCGTGAACCCGTTCATGGTCATGAACGAGCTGGAGTCGGGGTTGCGGCACCACTCGCTCATCACCAACGACGAGCAGCGCCGGCACTTCGGCGTCCTCCTGGGCCTGGTCAAGCAGGAGTACGAGGACATCGTCAAGAACGAGGTCCAGCGGGCGATCAGCGCCGACGAAGAGGCCATCGCCAAGCTGTGCGCGAACTACATCGACAACATCAAGGCCTACACCCAGAAGGAGCGGGTGAAGAACAAGTACACCGGCCAGGACGAGGAGCCGGACGAGCGCCTGATGCGGTCGATCGAGGAGAAGATCGACATCCCCGATTCGCGCAAGGACGACTTCCGGCGCGAGATCATGAACTACATCGGCGCGCTGGCGATCGAAGGGCGGCAGTTCGACTTCCGCACCAACGAGCGCCTGCAGAAGGCGCTGGAGCTGAAGCTGTTCGAAGACCAAAAGGACAGCATCAAGCTGACGTCGCTGGTGAGCGCGGTGGTCGACCGCGACACGCAGGAGAAGATCGACGTGGTCAAGAACCGCATGATCCGCAACTACGGCTACTGCGAGATCTGCTCGACCGACGTCCTCAACTTCGTGGCCAGCATCTTCGCGCGAGGCGACGTCAAAGACTAAGGCGGTAACAGATGGACTCGCACACGCGCGCCACGCTCGAAGCGCTCCCGACGGTCCAGGTCGAGGTCAACGGCCAGGCCGCTGCCTTGCTGATGAAGCTGATGACCGATCTCAAGACCGAGCAGCCGATGGCGGTCTTGACCCGGGCCCTGGGCGTCCTGGAGCAGGCGGTGGCCGCCAAGGCCCGGGGCCAGCGCCTGGGCGTCTACGACCCCGAATCGGGGCGCTTCGTCGATCTGGTGGTGTGACATGGCCCTGCGCATCGACCCCGACCACCGCCGCTTCCGCGACATCGTCCGCGGGAAGATCAAGCAGGACCTGCGCAAGTACATCTCGCAGGGCGAGCTGATCGGGCGCAAGGGGAAGGATCTGGTCTCCATCCCGTTGCCGCAGATCAACGTGCCGCGCTTCCGGTTCGGCAGCAAGGACCGCGGCGGCGTGGGGCAGGGGGACGGCGACGTCGGCGACAGCCTGGGCAAGGGCGACCCCAACGCGGACGGCAGCGGCAAGGCCGGCGACCAGGCCGGCGAGCACGCGCTGGAGGTCGAGCTATCGCTGGAGGAGCTGGCGCAGATCATGGGCGAGGAGCTGCAGCTCCCGCGCATCGAGCCTAAAGGCAAACAGCGGATCATCGCGCAGAAGGACCGCTACGTCGGCATCCGGCGCGCCGGCCCCGAGTCGCTGCGCCACTTCAAGCGGACGTTCCGGCAGGCGCTGCGCCGCCAGATCATGACCGGCAGCTACAACCCGGAGCGGCCGGTGATCGTCCCCGTGCGCGAGGACCGCCGCTACCGGTCGTGGCGGACGACGCCGTTGCCGCAGTCGAACGCGGTGATGCTGTTCATCATGGACGTCTCGGGATCGATGGGCGACGAGCAGAAGGAGATCGTCCGCATCGAGTCGTTCTGGATCGACGCCTGGCTGCGCAGCCAGTACAAGGGGCTCGAGTCGAGGTACATCATTCACGACGCCGTCGCGAAGGAGGTCGACCGCGACACCTTCTTCCGCACGCGCGAGTCGGGCGGCACCATGATCTCCAGCGCGTACAAGCTGTGCGCGAAGATGATCCAGGACGACTTTCCCCCGTCGGAGTGGAACATCTACCCGTTCCACTTCAGCGACGGCGACAACTGGTCGGTCGACGACACCGTCCAGTGCGTCGAGCTCCTGAAGACGCAGATCCTCCCCAAGGTGAACCTGTTCTGCTACGGCCAGGTCGAGAGCCCCTACGGCTCGGGCCAGTTCATCAAGGACCTGAACGAGCACTTCGACGAGGAGGACAACCTGGTCGTCTCCGAGATCAAAGGCAAGGACGCGATCATGGAGTCGATCCGCGACTTCCTGGGCAAAGGAAAGTAAGCGTGGCCTCCCTGCCGCCGTATCTGATCGACATCCAGCGCGAGATCGAGGGCTACGGGCGCGACTACGGGCTCGATTTCTGGGACGTCGAGTTCGAGATCCTCGACTACAAGCGGATGCAGGAGGTCGCCGCGTTCGGCGGCTTCCCGGTGCGTTACCCGCACTGGCGCTTCGGGATGGAGTTCGAGCACCTGACCAAGAGCCACGTGTACGGCTTCTCGAAGATCTACGAGATGGTCATCAACAACAACCCCGCCTACGCGTACTTGCTGGAGGGGAACTCGCTGGTCGACCAGAAGATGGTCATCGCGCACGTGCTGGGGCACGTCGACTTCTTCAAGAACAACTACTTCTTCTCCAAGACCAACCGCCGGATGATCGACGGGATGGCCAACCACGCCACGCGCGTGCGGCGCCACATGGAGCGGCTGGGGATCGAGAAGGTCGAGACCTTCATCGACGCCTGCCTGTGCATCGAGAACCTGATCGACACGATGTCGCCCTTCATCGCGCGCAAGGCGGCGCCGGAGCGCGAGAAAGAGCGCCAGGAGCAGTCGGAGAACCGCGAGCTGCCGCGCATCCGCGCCAAGTCCTACATGGACAAGTTCATCAACCCGCCCGAGTACATGGACGAGCAGCGGCGGAAGATGGAGCGAGAGCGGGACCGTCCCAAGAAGAACCCGGCCGAGCCGGAGCGCGACGTGCTGCTTTTCCTGCTACAGAACGCGCCGCTCGACGGGTGGGAGCGCGACATCCTGGAGATCGTCCGCGACGAGGCCTACTACTTCGCGCCCCAGCGGCAGACCAAGATCCTGAACGAAGGCTGGGCCGCCTACTGGCACTCGAAGATCATGACCGAGCGGGCCATGAAGGTCTCCGAGATCATCGACTACGCCGACCACAACGCCAGCGTGCTGGCGACGTCGCCGGGGCAGTTCAACCCCTACAAGATCGGCATCGAGCTGCTGCGCGACGTCGAGGAGCGCTGGGACAAGGGGCGCTTCGGGCGCGAGTGGAACGAGTGCCAGAGCCTGGACGCGCGCCGGACCTGGGACAAGCGCCTCGGCCTCGGACGCAAGAAGATCTTCGAGGTGCGCAAGCTCTACAACGACGTCACCTTCATCGACGAGTACTTCACCGCCGACTTCTGCGAGCGGAACAAGTTCCTGTCGTTCTCGCTGAACGAGCGGACCGGCAACTACGAGATCGACTCGCGCGAGTTCGAGAAGATCAAACACAAGATGCTGTTCTCGCTGACCAACTTCGGCGACCCCTTCATCTTCGTCGAGGACTCGAACCACGAGAACCGCGGCGAGCTCCTCCTGCGCCACCGCCACGAGGGGACCGACCTGCAGATCGACCACGCCCGCTCGACCCTGGCCTCGCTGGGCCGGATCTGGCGCCGCCCGGTCAACCTGCTGACCGTCGTCGAGGGCAAGCAGAAGCTCTTCCGCTTCGACGGCAAAGACCAGACCGAGAAGTCACTGTCGAGCTGACCGACCATCCGCCCGGTGACACGCGGCCGGACGCTCGGGAAATTTGCCCGCTCCGTCCGCTGACGTTATCCAGGGGCATGCGCGCGCGGCGTGGCCGGCGGACCGGCCGGCACCTTCGGACGATCGGCCTCGGCTGCCTGCTGGCGGGCGTCGCCGCCTGGGCGCTGTACGAGACGGCGCAGCCGGGCCCCTGGCAGCAGGTGTTCGCCACGCGCGAGGGGCTGACGGGGCGGCGGCTGGCCTGCGGGCAGATCATCAAGCCGGGGGCGCTGTTCGTGGCGCTGCCGCACCCGGCGGCGCTGCGAAAGGACGTCGAGCTTCGCTATGGGGCACGGACGATGGTCGTCCCGGTGCTGGACGTGGGCCCCTGGAACGTCGACGACGACTACTGGGCGACCGGGCGGCGCCCCGCCGCCGAGCGCGGCAGCGGCAGCTATCGGCGGCCGACCAACCAGGCCGGCATCGACCTGTCCGACGCGACGTTCGCCGCGCTCGGTCTCCGCGACAACGCCACGCTCGAGTGGCGCTTCGTCCACCGCGGCTACATCCCGCTCCCGCGCGTGGCGATCCCCACCGGGCCGTAGGCCGCCTGTCGGGCGGGACGTCGTCGGGCATGGTTCGCTTCGCTCACCGTCGCCTTACGGCGACGTCCTCTCAGCGACGACACGCTCAGACTGCGATTCAGATATCCTCTCCTCCGGGTTCTCGACCGAAACGTGATTGACCTTCTGACATCGGGGTCCGGCAAGGTGGGGTGGGCGTGAGCGCCGCGGCGATCACTTTCTGCGCGCTGGTCGTCGCCTTCCTGGCGGCGCGCGCGGCGTTGCGGCGACGGGGTGTGCTGCTGCTCGGCCGAAGCGGGCGGCAGCTGGCGCCCGCCGTGCTGGCATCGCTGTGGATCGGCGGGCTGCTGATCGGCGAGGTGACGGGATCGGTCGCGGGAATGGCGGTCGCGGGCGCCCTGGTCTTGCTGGCCGTCGCGCTGATCTCCCGGCGTCGGTTCGCGCGACTCAAGCTGCGCCGCTCGCTGTGGACCGGTCTCGACTGGGCGCTGTTCCTGTTCATCGCGGTGGTGTTCTGGGCGGTCGACCTCTGGGACCTGGGCACCCGCGAGGTGATCGTCGTGCAGTACTTGCACGGCAACATCCCGCCGGCCGCCATCAACGATCCGCGATTCCCGCTGGCGTATCACTCGCTCTACGACGCGTTGACGGCGGTGGTCCTGACGGCGGCTCCGATCGACCTGCAGACGGCGCTGGCGATCGTGTCGACGGCCTGCGTGGCGCTGACGCTCACCAACCTGCAGGCGGTGACGCGGTCGCTCTTCAGCCGACTCCCTGTTGCCCAGCTGGGCCGGGGGTTGTTCATGCTCGGGTTCGGCCCGGTGTTCATCCGCTGCGCCGCCCGAGGGTGGGATCCGACGGAGATGCACGGTCAGACCGCGCAGGCCTACGTCGACTTGATCCTGCGGCGGCCGGCCGGGCTGGGTTTTGCCCTCTTCACGCTGGCGCTCGCCCTGATCCTTCCCTGCTACGGCGCCTCAGACGCCGCCGGGCCGGCCCGCCGGCGCGCCGTCGGGCGCCTGGTCTGGCTGGTGCCGACGCTGGTGCTGCTGCCGCAGATGGCGGAGGAGGCCGTTCCGTTCCTGCTCGTGTTCCTGGCCCCGCTGGCCCTCGCGCGGCGATTGTCGGCGCGGATGATCGGGCTTCTGGTCCTGGCCGCGATGGTGGGCGTGGCGCGCTCGGGGGTCTTTCTGGGCGTGTTCGGCCATCACGCGATGGCGACGCCGGCGATGCATTTCGGCTGGCCGCCGCGGCTGCCCACCTGGGCGGTCGAGCAGACGGGCGTGTCGTTGCTCTCTCGCCGCGCCTCGGCCTTCTACTGGCTGGAGCTGGGACCGGTCTTCCTGACGGCGCTGGTGGTGGCGCTGGCCGGCCGCGACGGGCGGCGACGTGTCCTGGGCCTGGCTTTCCTGGTCGGCCTGGCCGTGGCCGTGTTCGCGGACGGCGGCAGCTGGAAGAAGAGCGACATGGACCGGTTCATCTTCTACGGGACGCCACCCGTGTTCATGCTGGCCGCCGATCTGCCGGACCGGATCTGGCGCGCGCTGCGCGGCTCCGGCGCGCGGCCGGTGCCCGCCGCGGTGCTGGCGACCTTCGGGCTGGTGATCTGCGGGCCGACGGTGGTCTACCCGGGCTGGCAGGCCAGGGTCCGGCTGGAAGAGGGCTTTCGCGCCCACACCCTTGGGGGCGACCTGCGCCGCACCCTGCGCGCCGCGGGGCCGCGGCAGCCGATCTTGACGACGGTGGAGCGCGCCAACGCGCTGGTGATGGCGGGCTTCTCGGTGATCGCGCCCTTGGACACCAACGCGGTCGGTGAGGTCACGATCGAGCACTTCGACAGCTACGTCCGCGCCAACGCCGGGAGGGCCGTCTGGCTGTTCCTGCCCGCCGGCGACCCGCGCGTCGCCGGGCGCCGCGTCCTCGGCCGGGACGGTGGCTACGTCCTGGTCCCGGGCCCGGCGGCACCGGCGACAATCGAGGCCAATTCGCGCTAAAACCCCCTGCGCGCATGTCCGACCTGCCCAAGTCCTACGACCCCACCGAAATCGAACCCCGCTGGTACGGCGAATGGATGGCCCGCGGCTACTTCCACGCCGACGCCGCCGCCCCCAAGGCCCCGTTCGCCATCGTCATCCCGCCCCCCAACGTCACGGGCTCGCTGCACATGGGGCACGCGCTGGGCGACACCATCGAGGACATCTTCACGCGGTGGCGCCGGATGGCGGCTTACAACGCCATGTGGCTGCCCGGGTCGGACCACGCCGGCATCGCGACCCAGATGGTGGTCGAGCGCGACCTGAAGGCCAGGGAGAAGAAGAGCCGCCACGACATCGGCCGCCAGGCGTTCGTCGAGAAGGTGTGGGAGTGGCGGCGCGCCACCGGCGACCGGATCTTCGCCCAGCTCAAGCGGCTCGGCTGCTCGCTGGACTGGGACCGCGCCATCTTCACGATGGACCCGCCGTACTCGGCGGCGGTCATCGAAGCGTTCGTGCGCCTCTATGAAGAGGGGCTCATCTACCGGGCCAAGCGCCTCATCAACTGGTGTCCCAACGACCGGACCGCGCTCTCGGACCTGGAGGTCGACTACGACGAGGGGACGCAGGGCGAGCTGTACGAGTTCGCCTATCCGCTCTCCGACGGCTCGGGCGAGGTGGTGGTGGCCACGACCCGCCCGGAGACGATGCTGGGCGACACGGCGATCGCCGTGCACCCGGACGATCCGCGCCACCGGTCGAAGATCGGCAAGCTGGTCCGGCACCCGTTCGTGAACCGCGAGTTCCCGATCATCGCCGACGCCGTGCTGGTCGACCCCAAGTTCGGGACCGGCGCGGTGAAGGTGACGCCGGCGCACGACCCCAACGACTTCGAGACCGGCCTGCGCCACAACCTGCCGATGATCTCGATCCTCGACGAGAAGGGGGCGGTGAACGCCGAGGGCGGCCCGTTCGCCGGGATGGACCGCTTCGCCGCGCGCAAGGCCGTGAAGGAGCGCCTCAAGGAGCTGGGGCTCGAGCGCGGATCGAAGCCGCACGTGCACGCGGTCGGCCACTGCCAGCGCTGCGAGACCGTGGTCGAGCCGATGCTGTCGACGCAGTGGTTCGTGAAGATGGAGCCGCTGGCCAAGCCGGCCATCGAGGCGGTGGAGCAGGGCAAGACCAAGTTCGTCCCCGAGAGCTGGTCGAAGACGTTCTTCCACTGGATGCACAACATCCGCGACTGGTGCATCTC
>CAZTZM010000009.1:0-6036 GCA_964618005.1 uncultured Myxococcales bacterium | reverse complement strand
GGCGCCGCCCGTTCCGGCGCGACCGCCGGTTCCCGTGGCGCCGCCGGTTCCCGTGGCGCCGCCCGTCCCGCTGGTGCCGCCGGTGCCGGTGGTGGTGGTGCAATCGTACGTCGGGGCAGGGGTCTGGGTGCCCATCGGGTTCATCGCGGGCAGCGTGATGAGGTCAACCAGCCAGGTGAGGCCGTTGTCTGGCGTGTGGAGGTTCTTGACCGTCCCGCGGCCCGAGCCCACGCCGGTCGCGCCGGCCATCGCGCCGGCGGCGCCCGTGCCGGTCGCGCCGAAGGTCGAATCGGCCGCGGCCAGGTGAATCTCCGTGCAGGTGTAGTACTGGTTGTCGATGGTGTAGGAGTTGGCGTCCGCCTCCGTGGCGAAGCCGAAGCCGCCGCCCAGCATGAGCCCGCTGGTGCTGGTCAGCGTGGACACCACCTTCCCCAGCTTCATGGACGTCACGGTCTGGGTCCAGGTGTTGTTGTCCGAACCCAGCTTGTACTCGATGGTGATGTGATCGTCCGGGTCGATGGCGACGCTCGGGCCGCTGCGCTGGCCAAAGCTGCCGAACACCGACGCTTCCAGGCACCACTGGCCGGCCGCGGCGCCGCAGGCCGAGGCGTTGTCTCCCCAGGCGTCCGCGGTGGTTTGAATCAGGTCGCTCGTGGGGTTCGAGAGGCCCGGCCAGAGGAACAGCGGCCCATCGCCCGACGGCCACGTCGGCAAGCGCCCCGGGATCAGCGTGGTCTTCGTGTAGATGATGTGGTTGCTGGTCGTGGGGTGAACCGGGCCGAAGCTCCAGCTTGCCCCCCAGCCGTCCGCGGCCATCGCCGGGGCAGGCAGACCCAACGTGAGAACAGCACCCAGGATGAACGTTCGTGACGTCGTCATGGCGGCCGGGAAGTGCCATTCCCCGGCGCGCGAGGCTCAATGTTCGACCACGGCTCCGCGCCAGCTCAGGGGGTGAGCGCCCCGGACAGTCGCACCCAGGGCGCGGCCGCCGTGTCCCAGCCGGTGATCCGGTAGAGTCGCACCTCGCTCTCCCAGTTGCCGGCGAAGATCACGTCGCCGTCGGGGCGCGTGTAGAGCGCACCGTGCGCGAACTCACCGCCCAGGTGGTACATGAATTCGGGGGTGCCCTCGAGCTCGGGGTGGTCGAAGAGCCCCCCCACGAAGAGACCGTCGCGGTCCCAGACGTACGTCTGGGCGCGCTCCGCGCCCCAGCCGCCGTCGACGTCCAACGCGACCAGACAGTCGTGGGTCACCCCCGCGATCCCGCGCAGGTCTCGGTAGATGAAGCCAGGTGGGTTGTGGAAGGCGCGCGGGCGCGCGCCGGCCTGCACGGGAGCGAGCTGGCCGACCTGCCACAGCGTGTCTCCGGCCCCGTCCCAGGCTTGCGCGAACGAATCGCGCGACTGGCACCAATCGGTGATCCCGGGGTTGAACGCGCCGAACAGCTTGCTGGTGCTGGGATCGAAGTGCAGGAAGACCGACCAGCGCCCATCGTTGTAGCCGCCCGAGACGAACCGCTCGGGACAGGCGGCGAAGATCTCATCGTCGCCGTAAATCGGGGCGCCGGCGGCGGTCCACTGCGTGACCGGCGCCCGCCGGATCCGGCAAGGCCCGTGGCTGCTGTCGACGAAGAAGAAGTCGAAGTTCTCGGCCAGGTGTGGAATCGCGAACGGACCACCAAGCTGTTTCTGCCGGGGGAACTTTTCGGAGTCCTGCGCGACGCCGTCGCCGTTGGCGTCGTTCCACTCGATCTCGCCGGAGAAGGCGGTCGCCGGCAGGAGGCGCCACTGCGCCTCGTCGATCCGCCAGATGGCGGGGCGCGCCTCCATCACCAGATAGTTGGTGCCGGCGTGCTGGTAGATGTGGAAGAGATTCCCTTCGTTGCCGCTGCCGTGCATGAGCGGCGTGTCGGGGGAGAGATAGCGGTAGCAGGAGTGAACGCGCCAGGAGCGGTGGGGATAATCCACCAGCACCCGCATGATCCAGTGGGAGGCGTCGAGACCGTAAGCCGACGCGATCCACAGCGCCTCGGGATTGCCGGGCTCGAACGCGGCGCCGGTGTCCCAGGGTTGGCCGCCGTACCATTCGGCCAGGAGCTGCCCGTCCCGACCGAAGTGGGCCACCCGGCGGGGCGCCGCGTAGGGCTCGGCGACGAGGAATCCGCCGTCGCCGTCCGCCGCAACGTCCGTGACGTCGCGGAAGTCGCCGGCGACGTAGATCCCCTCACGGCGTCCACCCGACCTGCCGTAGCGCGCGCGGACCTTGCCGCCCGGGGAGAGCCTGACGACCTGCTGGTGGTCGCCTGACTCGAAGACCAGAAGGTCGCCGCTGGCGGGATCGATCGAGAGGGCACCGGGCTTGGTCAGGCCGCGGTACACCGGAACTGGCCGGGGCCGCCCGGCCGTCAGGCGGACGATCCGATCACCCGAGGCGACGAACACGGTTCCCCGCCGATCCATCGCGAGGCCGGCTGGGGACCCGACGTGGGCCGTGGCGCGCAGCGCGCCGGTCCGGGCGTCGAACCAGCAGATGGCATCGCGGGTTGGGTATGACACCGCCACCAACCCGCCCCCGACGGCCATGTCGGTGGCCCCGCCCAGGGCGCTGGCGCCATGAAGGGAGGGGAGAGGCGGTTCCCAATCGACCGACAGCGTCCGCAGGGGTCGGCCGGTCTTCGCGTCGCTGACATGGACCCGCTGGGGGAAACGTTGCCCGAGGAGATAGATCTCGCCACCGTCGATCGCCAGGCTGCGAGCCCCTTCCCAGGCGATCTCCTGGCCGTGCGCGTCCGCGGGGAGCTTGCGGCTCCAAACGCGCGTCCGGCCGTCCCTGCTGAGCTTGATGAGCCCGCTCTCGATGTTCTCCGTCTGGAGCGCCGCCACGTAGATGCCGGTCGGATCGGCCGCCACGGCGAACGGCGACATGTGCGTGCCGGGCCCGCCCGAGCTCGACAGATCGTTCCCGATCGGATAGTTCGCGCCGAGACTCAGCAGATAGTCCGCGTGGAGGCCTTGGGTCTCGAGGAGCTTCCAGCCGTAGGCGCCGGCCGGGACAGGCTTGCCGTCGCGGCCAAGCCCATCCCACACGGCGAGGTGCTCGCCCGCCTTCTGAGGATCCGCCAGGAGGATCTCGCGCACCAGCGCGCCCTGCTGATCGTAAATCGCGAGCGAGACGTCGCCGGCCGCGGCGAGGCTGTATCGGATGGGCCTGCCGTCGCGACGTGGACCGAGCCCGGCGAGAAGAACCGTGAGGAGAGCGATCGGGCGGTTCACGCGAGGCGGATTCTAGAGCCCGGGTGACGCGACGTCGACTCGCGCCCTCTCGTCGGGGTCGACGCCCCGCTCGGCCCTGTTCACGCACCGGCTCTGACGACCCGCGGCCGAGGCCTCACTTCGACAGGACCACCAGGGCGACGGAGTTCGCGGCCAGCGAGAACCCGGTGATGGTCCCGTTCGCGGGCGTGACAGCCGCGTCCGCGGCCGGTGCGGCGCCGCCGACCATCCGGTAGACCTGCGCGGTCCCCGCCGGGGTGAAGTTTTTCAGCGCGATCGACAGGCCCGATTGCGCGGCGCCGCTGATGTTCACCAGCATCACCCACACCTTGGTCGGAGCGGTCGCGGCGTCAGCGGCGGCGTAGACGTTGACCCCGGCGTTGGGGCTGGCGGCGCCGATCGAGAACGCGCCGAAGTGGCCGCCGTTGCCGTCGTAGTTCCGGAACATCGCCATCGCGTTGTAGACCGGCAGGTGCGTCGTCCCGTGCACGAGGGTGGTCCAGTACGACGCGACCTGGTACCCGAGCCTCCCGTACATCCCGAGAACGTCCGCCTCCTGGGTTCCGGTCGTCGGGTCGGGCGTGCTGCCGTCGCCGCCGTCCTTCGGAACGGTGTACTCGCTGACGCAGATGCCGGTCCCGGGATAGGTGCCGTTGATCCACCCCTGGACGTGCGGAACGACCGAGGTGCTGGTCGCGTCCCAGAGGGCCGAGGTGTCCCCGAGGCCTTTGCCGGGGAACGGGTAGTGCATGTCGACGCAGTCGAGCAGGCGGGCGTGGGTGGAGGTCGCCTGCGTCGCCGCCTGTTGCAGGATCGCCTTGGTCAGCGAGCTGTCGACGGAGTACGGCCCCGCGGGGTTGCCGCACTCGATGTTGGGAATCGCCACCAGGTCCTGGGCGTTCTCCGTGGACATGAAGAGGACAGAGGCGCTCGGGTCGGCCGTCTTGATCGCCTTGGCGTAGGCCAGCGTGCGGTTGATGAAGTCCTGGTTGAGGCTGGTCCCGATGCTGCTGTTGGTCGTGTAGAAGGCCTCGCACCAGGTGCCCGGCGGATAGAACGACGGGTAGATGTCCGCGCGCAGCGCTTGCCAGTTGTCCGGTTCGTTGTCGAGCTGGTAGTACCGCACGCCGCCGTTGGCCGCCGAGCCGAACGTCGACACCAGGTGCGTGACCCAGTCGCCCATGAACGACGTGTCGAGCACGCTCGAGCCCTTGTCGACCAGCTCTTCTTCCGACGTCCCGAGGGTCTGGCAGCAGGTCGAGATGGCCGTGCCGCCGGCGCAGTCGGGCGTGCCGGGGTTCGGCGTGGCCATGCTGGCGACCCACCCCGTGATCGGGATCGTCATGAGCGTGTCGGCGTGCTGGGAGATGTTGTAGTGGACGAACTGGTCGGAGCTGGTCATGAGCGAGGCGTCCGGCGCGGGGGACGTGAAGCGGCCTTGGTAGTTCGCGCAGTTCCAGTCGTCGCCCGCGTTCGAGACGTCGATCTTCCAGTTGTACGAGCTGGAGGCGTCGCCGCCCCAGCGGTTGAGCGCGGCGAGCTTCATCGAGTCGTCGTTGGCGAAGGCCACGCCGTAGATCCCGGGCGAGATGGGCGTTCCCTGGGAGGTCGGATCGACGACGATGCTGGTCGTGCTCGAGGAGGCGACGCAGGTCTGCGACGGTCCGCACAGCTGCGACGGCGGACAGCCGCCGCAGGTGTGCCCGCAGCCGTCGTCACCGCAGGTCTTTCCGGTGCAGCTGGGGGTGCAGCCCACGCCGGCGTCCGCGGCACCTCCGCTCGAGCCGCCCGTGGCCGGGGCGCCGCCGGTGCCACCCGAGCTTCCACCGGCGCCACTCGGGGTGCCGCCGGTGCCGGAGCCGCCGCGCCCGACCGTGCCGCCGGCGCCGGTCGTTGGGGTCGTGCTCTTGCCGCTCTGCGTGCTGCCGCACGCCACGAGCGCCGAGAGAGCCACGACGGAGACGAGGATCTTCATACCGTTCACGCTAACAGAATAAGGCATTCGAAACGTCGCGGGTCGCCGTCAGGGCAACAGGCTACCGATCGCCTGGTACCAGGTGTCGGCCATGATCGTGTAGCCCGCGTCATTCGGGTGCTCCGAGTCCTTGTAGAGCGACGTCGACCAGCTCTTCATGGCCGCGTACATGTCGACCAGGACGATGTGCTTGCCCTTCGCGGCTCGCGCCTGGATCAGCGCGGGGAGGGCGGCGTTGTAGGTCTTGGTGGGTGTGTTCTGGGTGCCGTTCGCCGGAATGATCGTCGCCACGACCAGCAGCGCCCCGGGCGCGTCGGTGGTGATCTCGTCGAGCAACGCCCCCAGCCGCGCCGGCGCGTTGGCCAGGTCGATGCTGTAGTGCATGTCGTTGGTGCCGATCATCAGCAAGACGATGTTGGGCTTGTACGTGGCGATGGCGGTGTCGGTCAGCGTGCCGGCGATGCCGTTGGTCTGGGCGCTGTCGTCGATCGAGTACCCCACGTGCCCTTCGTTTCCCTGGGGGAACGGCTTGCCGCTGACGGTCGTCGGTCCGGTCTTCTGCGATCCGACGAAGGTGATTGTCTTGCTAGCCGCGACCGCCTGGCTGAAGATACCGACCCGATAGCCGCCGCCCGTCGTCGAGCCATATCCCCACGTGATGGAGTCGCCGAGCGGCAGGATGGCGCACGGCGAGCCGGCGGCGGGGCAGGGCGAGAATCCGCCGGCGCCGGCGTGGCCCGCGCCGCCTGCGGAGCCGCTGGCGCCGGCCGCCGAACCGAATCCGCCCGA
>CAZTZM010000008.1:0-8505 GCA_964618005.1 uncultured Myxococcales bacterium | reverse complement strand
CGCGGGCGAGGTGGCGCCCGCCCTGGGTCCGGGCCAGGTGGCGCGTCTCCTGCGCCTGCTGGCGTTCATCGCGCCCGAGGCGGGCCCGGCGCCCCGGCCGCGCCGGCGGGCCGTCGCCCGCGTGCGCGCCGACGGCACGGTCGACGTGACGGGCGGCTCGTTACATCAGGCGGGCGCAACCGCCGGCGGGGTGGGATGAGGTTCCAGGCCGCCCACAAGCTGGTGACCTACCTGCTGGTGCTCTCGGCGCTGGCGGCGCTGGCCACCACGCGCGCGCTGTCGCCGGTCAGCGCGATGGCGTTCCTGATCGTCACGGGGGCGTCGTTCTTCGTCGACGCCGGCGGCCAGCGCGCGCCCCTGCTCGACCGCGGCGCCGGCAGCGTGCGGGCCGCGACCGGACTCCTGCTGGCGGTCATCGTGTGGCGGATCTGGCGGCGGATGCCCGACGCCGATCTCGCGCCGGCCTTCGACCTGGTGCTGGTGCTGCTCGGCTACAAGCTGCTCTATCGCCGCAACCACCGCGACTACGTGCAGGTCTACGCGCTGTCGTTCCTGCTGGTGCTGGTGGCCTCGACGGTGACCGCGACGTTCCTGTTCGTGGCGGCGTTCGCGGTCTACGTGGTGCTGGCCACCTGGGCGCTGATCCTCTTTCACCTGCGGCGCGAGATGGAGGAGAACTACCTGGTCCGCCACTCGGCGCAGGCGCCCAGCCAGAAGGTCGGCATCGGTCGGATCCTGGGTTCGCGGCGCGTGGTGGGGCGCGCGTTCTTCGGCGCGACGTTCCTGGTCGCGACCGCGATCTTCCTGGGCGCGGTCACGATCTTCGCGTTCGTCCCGCGCGTCGGCGCGGGGTTCGTCCTGGGCGCGCGCGCGCCCGCCAACCTGGTGGGCCTCGGTGACGAGCTGGCGATCGGCCGGTACGGCACCGCCGGCGCCGCGCGCCACACGGTCGTGCTGCGGGCCCGGGTGCCCGAGGTGGAGGCGCTGCCAAGCGTGGGGGCGCGGCGCGACGCCGCCGATCGGCTCTACTTCCGTGGCGCGGTCTATGACAGCTACGATCGCGGGCGCTGGCTGCGCAGCCGCCGGCCAGAGCTGCGAACCGTGCTCGACGAGACGGACGGCCGCTCCTTCATCCGTGAGCTGGGCGACGCGACGACGACGGACTCGCTGGCCGGCGCGAAGCGGCAGGAGATCGAGGCGGTCGGCGTGCCGGCCGCGGTCCTGTTCGCGGCCGACCGGCCGGTGGCGTTCGAGCTGCCGGCCGCGCGCCTGGGCGCGGGGGGCGCGGTGCGCGTGGTGCCGCGCTGGTCGGGCGAGGTGGCGCTGCGGGTCGGCGGCACCGACGGCGCCGACGGCTTCGTCACGCTGGCCCACGCCCACTACGTCGCCTACTCGCGCCCGGACGGATCGGGCCCGGCGCCCCTCGATCCGCAAGCGCGCCTGGACGACCTGGCGATCCCCGAGGGGCTGCGCGGCCTCAAGGAGCTGGGCGCGCGGCTGGGCGCGGGGCGCGACGACGCGGGGAAGATCGCCGCCATCACCGGCTGGCTGCGCGCCGGCCATTCGTACACCACCAAGCCGCCCCCGCGGCCGGCCGGCGTCGACCCCGTCGACGACTTCCTGTTCAGCCAGCCGCTGGGCCACTGCGAGTTCTTCGCCTCCTCGGCGGTGCTGCTGCTGCGGGCGGCGGGCGTCCCGGCGCGCTACGTGACGGGCTTCCGCGGGGGCGACTGGAACCCGATCGGCGGTTACATCGCCGTGCGCGGCGAGCGGGCCCACGCCTGGGCCGAGGCGTTCGTCGCCGGAAGCGGCTGGACGCGCGTCGACGCCACGCCGCCCGCCACCGAGGCGCTGGCGCCGGCCGGGCGCCTGGCCGACACCAGCGACGCGCTCGACTTCTTCTGGAGCCGCTGGATCGTCGGCTACGACCTGGGGCGGCAGCGGGATCTGGCCCACCAAGCCTGGCGCGGCCTGGTCCACCTGGGGCCGGGGGAACATCTGAGCGGGTTGGTCGCGGGCCTGGTGCTGGTGGCCCTGGCCGGCGGCGGGTTCGCAACCTGGCGGCGCCTCCGCCGGCGGCCGGGGCGCCTCGCCGAGACCGTCGTGGTCAGGACGGCCGGTCCGGCGGTGCCCCGGGTCGAGGGGGCGATCGATCGCCTCTACCGCAAGACGGTCGATCGCCTGGAACGTCTCGGCTGGCCACGGCGCCCCAATGAGACGCCGCACGAGTACGCCGAACGGATCCGCCGGACCGGGGCGTTCCGGGACGGCGAGGCGTTCGACGCGCTCACGGAGGGGTACGCGGCCGCGCGGTTCGGGGGGCGCGAGCCGGGGAGCGAGGCGGTCGCGGCGCTCGGGCGGGATGTCCTGAGCGCCTTCGCCCCCAGCGCCCATGGCTGATCCGCGCCGGATCGTCGCGGGCCGGGTCACGAAACTGGGCAATCCCGCTGACAAAATGGCAGAGTCGCGGCGGAACCCCCGCCAGACCGGCACCAGAGAGCGACATCCCCGCGCGCAGACGCCCTCGCAATAGGGCATCTTCCTTGCAACACGAACCCGGGACGAGCTGGAAGTGCCCGGATGGACCCTATGCTGGACAGCAGATCCCTCAAATCGTTCGCCGCGACCGCCGCCCTGGGGGCGACGATCGTGATCGGGGTCGCCCGCCGGGCGGAAGCCCAGCTTGGGACCGGCGGGACCAGTGGGACCACGGGGACCGGCCAGCCCTACGTGGCGGGCGACTTCTTCGTGGCCATCAACGGGCCGGACGGGAGCCGCCTGGGACCGGCGGATGTCTCGCGCTTCTTCAATCTGGCGCGGTGCAACTGCCAGACGCCGGTCGGGATCTACGTCGCCCTGCTGCAGTCGGGGATCGCCAAGCGCGGCAGCGCCAGCACCGACGTCGGGACCGTCTCGTTCGTGCTGGGACCGGGCTGTAACACCAGCGTCGCCCAGGCGGGTTGCTTTCCGATCGGCACGGAGCCGGTCCAGACCTTCCTGAACCAGACCCAGGTCACCATCGCGACCGACGCGCGCACGCTCAGCAACCCGGTGGGCATCGCCGTCCCCGACGGCGGCGCGGCCGGCACCTGCCAGTCCCCGAACGGTGGTCAGTTCATCCAGACCATCAACGTGAACTTCGACTTCGACGGCGACGGCGTCATCGACCTGAGCGTCCCCGAGAAGCTGATCATCGACCTGGCGCCGCCGCCCGCGCCGACGGACCTCTCGATCGCGGCCGGCGGCCAGGCGCTGGATGTGAGCTGGGACCCGATCGACACCTCGGTGACGACCGATCTGCTGGGCTTCCAGATCCTTTGCAGCCGGGCGGACCAGTACCAGGTGTTCAAGGAGACGGCGACCGACGGGGGCGCGACCGGGACGTTCCAGGCCGCTTTCGTGACCTGCCCGTCGGCGCAGAGCGGCTCGGGCGTCGAGGGGATGGACCCGCTGTTCGTCTGCTCGCCGCTGCTGGGAACGAGCGTCAACCTGAACACCACGACGAACACGCTCTCCGCGCGGATCGCGGTCTTGCAGGACGGGATCACCTATGCGGCGGCGGTGGTCGCCATCGACCAGAGCGGCAACGGCACCCGCTCGATCGTCGGGTTCAACACGCCGACCAAAACGTTGAGCTTCTACGACACCTACCGCTCCGGGGACCCGCCGGGCGCCGCGACCGGCGGTCTGTGCGCGGTGGGGCCGGGGCGGCCGCGGCTGAAGCAGACGTTGGGCGGGCTGGCGGCGATCGGCGCCGGGGCGGTTGGATTGCTGGCGCATCGGCGCCGGCGGGGGAGGCGTGCATGACCAGGGACCTTGATCGCTTGCGGGACGGTTCGCGCCGCGGTAGGCGAACCCCCACGACCCTCATGCGGAACCGGCGGTTGATCTCGTCGACGCTCGCGGCGGCTGCGCTGGCGGCGCTGGTCACCCTGGCGGGCGGCGGACGGGCCGAGGCGCAGCTTCTGGGCACCGGCGGCAGCAGCGTCCTGACCGGCACTGGCGGCAGCACGGGGACGTCGACGTTCACCACCAGCGACTTCTTCGTCGGCGTGCAGGCGACGCCGGGGGTCAACCTGAGCACGTTCGACGTGTCGCGCTTCTTCAACGTGGCGCGCTGCAACTGCTCGACGCCGGTCACCATCTTCATCTCGCTGCTGCCGTCGGGGATCGCCAAGCGCTCCACCATCACGGCCAGCGCCGGTACCATGTCGGTCGTGCTGGGGCCCCTCTGCGGCTCCACCACCGGGCAGATCATAGGCGAGTCGAACTGCATCGCACTCTCGAGCGAACCCGTGCTCACGTTCCTGAATCAGGCTTCATTCTCCAAGCAGACCGATGCACGTACCCTGAGCACCTACCTGGCCTCAGGGGTGACCATTACCGACGCCGGCACGCCCGTCTCAAATGGCGTCGGTACTACCACGCCGTGTGTCTCGCCCACCGGCCAGCAGTTCACCCAGACCGTCAACGTCAACTTTGACTTCGACGGCGACGGCTTCATCGACCTGAACGTCCCCGAGACACTGATCATCGACCTGGCACCGCCGCCCGCGCCGACGAACGTAACCACCCAAGGCGGTGACGAGGCGCTCGTGATGAAGTGGACCCAGGTCGATCAGTCGATCACCACGGACCTCCTCGGCTATCAGATCCTCTGCAGCCGCGCCGATCAGTACCAAGTGTTCAAGGGAAGCTATGCCGACGGTGGGGTTACCGGCGGTCCTTTCAATTCCTCGTTCATGACCTGCCCGCTCACGGCCAACACCATCGAAGGTGCGGACCCGACGTTCGTCTGCTCGCCGCTCCTGTCGGCGGTGGCAACCTCTTACCGAGTCGAGGTCTTGCAGAACGACATCACGTACGCGGCGGCCGTGGTCGCCATCGACAACAGCGGCAACGCCAGCCCGGTCAACGTCGAGTTCGGCACGCCGGTCAAGACGCTGAGCTTCTACGACGTCTACCGCGACCAGACGCCGCAGGGGAGCGCCACGGGCGGCTTCTGCGCGGTGGCCACCAGCCGCGTGCGCGGCAAGACGGCGGCCGGTGGGCTGGCTTTGCTGGGGCTCGGCGCCGCCGGGCTGCTGGTGATCCGACGCCGCCGGCGAGGGCGGCCATGAAACGGCCGCTTCTGATCGCCGGCGCGCTCGCATTGCTCGCCGTCAGCGCGCGGCCGGCCCGCGCGCAGAGCCCGTTCGGCTCGGAGGCCGAGATCATCGAGGACGAGCCGAGCCACGCCTACAAGTCGCCGCAGCGATTCGCGTTCGAGCTGACGTTCGGCCCCTACCGCCCCGACGTCGACAGCGAGTTCAACGGCGCGCGCGCGCCCTACAACCAGTACTTCGGGGGCGGGCATGACCTGCTGACGCGGGTCGAGTTCGACTACCAGATCTGGCATCGCTACGGCTCGATCGCCGCTGGCCTGGGCGTCGGCTACTTCTCGGTCACGGGCACCGCCCCCGTCGCCAGCGGCACGGGCATGCTGAGCGGCGACCAGTCGGAGCTGAAGGTCATCCCGATCAGCCTGTCGGCCGTCTACCGCTTCGACTACCTGATGGAGACCTACAAGGTCCCGCTGGTGCCGTTCGGCAAGCTGGGGCTCGACTGGGCCTACTGGCAGATCACCGACGGCAACGGCAACATCGCGGACGCCGACTCGGGCGGGCGCGGGCGCGGCGGCACGCTCGGCTGGCACGTGGCCGGCGGCCTGGCGCTGGTGCTCGACTTCCTCGATCCGGAGGCCGCGCACGACTTCGATCAGGACCTGGGCGTGAACCACACCGCGCTCACGTTCGAGTTCTTCCACTCCGATCTCTCGGGCCTGGGCCAGGCCAACCGGCTGCACGTCGGCGACAACGACTGGACGCTGGGCCTGCTGATCGAGTTTTGAGCCGGCGGCTGCGCGCCGTCGTCGAATACGACGGGACCGACTTCTCCGGCTGGCAGCGGCAGCCGGGGCAGCGCACGGTGCAGGGGGTGCTGGAGGACGCCATCCGCGACATGACCGGCGAGAGCGTGTTCGTGCGCGCCGCCGGGCGCACCGACGCCGGCGTCCACGCCGACGGCCAGGTCACCAGCTTCGACCTGGCGGCCAACATCCCCCTCCACGGCCTGCTGCGCGGCCTGAACACCATCCTGCCCGCCGACGTCGCGCTGGTGGAGATCACCGAGGCGGCGCCCGACTTCGACGCCCGCTTCTCGGCCCGCGGCAAGGTCTACCGCTACACCGTCTGGAGCCACTTCGTGCGCTCGCCGCGGCGCCACCGCCACGCCTGGCACGTGCGCCAGCCGCTGGACATGGACGCCATCCGCGCCGCCGCCGCCGTCCTGGTCGGCGAGCACGACTTCCGCGCCTTCCGCGCCTCCGACTGCGACCGCCGCACCACGCGCCGGATCATCCGCCGCCTGGACGTCGACCGGCAGGGCGCCGTGCTGACGTTCGAGGTCGAGGCCACGGCGTTCCTGAAGAACATGGTCCGCATCCTGGTCGGAACCTTGGTCGATGTCGGCCGCGGCCGGCTGGAGATCGAGACCGTCGCCCGCATGCTGACCACCGGCGACCGCACCACCGGCGGCATGACCGCCCCCGCCGCCGGGCTGACCCTCCTGAGAGTGATCTATTAATAAGGATCGCGCGGGGCGCGCCAATTGTCGCTGTGCGCGTGGCGGCCCTCGTGCTCGAATCCGGCACTCACCAGCGCCTCGCGCGGGATCTCGTCGTACCGAACGACGGCCAGATCCACATCGAGCGTCGTCCGGGGCTCTCGCGAATACAGCTGCATCGCAACGCCCCCGATGACGGCATAGCTGGTCCCGGACGCTTCGAGGACGGAGATCACGGCGCGGAGGGGCATCTCCTTCGTGTCGCCAGCCGGCAAACCCATGGTCTCCCTCCAAAGGCGATCGAGGGCAAAGCTGTTGGCCAGCCGCTCGCGGATCTGGACGATGGACGGCTGGCCCATGACGAGATTATACGCTTCTCGCCGCCGCTTCCCCTTGGTTCTCCGCTGGCTCGCCCAGCATCTCGGCGACGCGGGCGTGGACGCGCTCGACCAGCGCGGAGCGATCGGACGGGCCCAGGCCGGCGGTCGAGATCGGCGCGTCGAGCTCCAGCCTGATCTTGCCCGCGCGGATCAGCATCGCGCCCCGGGGCATCAGCGCGCGCGAGCCGTGGATGGCGACCGGGACGATGTCGGCGCCCGAGTCGATGGCCAGGTGGAAGCCACCCTTCTTGAACGCCCGCAGGTGGCCGTCACGGGTGCGCGTCCCCTCGGGGTAGATGACCACCGACTGGCCCCCTTTGATGCGGCGGGCGGCCTCCTCGATGCTCCGGCGCGCGGCCACGGCGTTCTGGCGATCGATGAAGATGAAGCGGCCGGCCCACATGGCCCAACCGAAAATCGGAATCCAGCCGAGTTGCTTCTTGGCGATGAAGCGAAAGGGGACGGGCAGCGCCACGAACATCGCGAAGATGTCGATCATTGAGGCGTGGTTGGCCATGAACACGTAGGGGCGCCGGGGGTCGAGCCGTTCGCGGACGCTGACCTCCATCTCGACGCCCGGAACCGCCAGCACGAGGCGCCCCCAGACGCGCGCGAGCGCCAGCACGGCGTCACCGCGCGGGCTGAACGGCCCCGACAGCACGGCCAGCACGGAGAAGACGAACGTCGCGACGACGAACACCACCAGCGAGAGAATCGCGCGAATCATGACGGAACCGTGACCATGCTATCTTTGCCCCGTGGACTTCCGGAAGACCTACTACATTCTTCCGAACCTGTTCACGCTCTCCAGCGTCTTCTGCGGGTTCGTGTCGATCTCGCTGTCGGCGTCGTCGGGAACCACGGGCGCTGATCTCTACCAGGCCGCGCTGGCGATCTGTTTCGGTTTCTTCTTCGACACCGCCGACGGCCGCGTGGCCCGGCTGACGAAGACGCAGACCGACCTGGGCCGCGATCTGGACTCGCTCGCCGACGCCATCACGTTCGGCGTGGCCCCGGCGCTGATGGTCTACAAGTGGGCGCTGACCAGCTTCGGACGGCTCGGCATCTTCGTCGCCGGGCTCTACGTCTGCGCGGGCGTGATGCGCCTGGCGCGCTTCAACGTGCTGTCACGGCGCGAGGCCGCCGCCGGGCAGCATGATCCCGGCAAGTACACGCTCGGGCTCACCATCCCGGCCGCGGCCAGCGTGCTGGTCCTGATGGTCGTGGTGGCCCACAACATCAGCCCCTACCGCATCGCCAGCGAAGGCGTGGTGGCCGGCGTGGTGGTCGTGCTGTCGTACCTGATGGTGTCGCGGGTGCGCTTCCGCTCGTTCAAGGACCTGCGCCTCACCCGCCGGACCATCTCGCTGGCCCTGCTGATCGTCGGCTGCTGGGTCCTGGTGGCGATGAACGGCGTCGACAAGGCCCTCATCTTCCTGGTCCTCATCCTCACGTACATCGCGCTCGGCCTGGCCGAGACGGTCCTCATCATGCGCCGCCAGTTCATCGAACGCCGCCGCGA
>CAZTZM010000007.1:0-8487 GCA_964618005.1 uncultured Myxococcales bacterium | reverse complement strand
GACCGGCGGGAACACGGCCCAGGCCGGCGCCTCCGGTGCGGGCACGGGCGGCGCCGGCACGGGCACGGGCGGCGGCCCAGGGCAGGTCGGCACCGGCGGGCGCACGGGCACGGGCGGAACAGCCGTCACGGGGACCGGCGGCGCCCAGGTGACGCCGCCGCCGGGCACCGTGCTCTACCAGGACGACTTCGAGAGCGACGCCGTCGGCAGCAACGCCCTGAACTGGATCCAGGACACGATCGACTCCGACGCCACCGACGGGCCGTGGACGGTGCAACTGGATGGCACCAACCACGTGCTGCAGGGCGCGGCCACCGGCAGCGACTTCACCATCGACATCGGTGGCGACGTGACCTGGACCGACTACACGTTCCAGGTCGACATCAAGATGACCTCCGGATCGAGCTTCGAGTTCGGCGTGTTCGGGCGGTTCAACACCTCGTCCGGCAAGGGCTCGTACTATGAGGCCTACATGGACGACAGCGGCGCGGTGCAGCTCCGGTCGCGCACCAACGGCAGCACCACCACGCTGGGGACCAAGAGCAAGTCGACCACCGGCGACGCCACGCTGAATACGGTCTACACTTTCGTGCTCGACATGCACGGCTCGACCATCAGCGTGTCCGTCAACGGGACGCCGCGGGTAAGTATGGTGATGGACACCAGCCAGACGGTGGGCGGGATCGGCCTGATCGTCAGCGGCGGGACGGCGGAATTCGACAACGTTTACGTCACCGAATAACGATCGCGCAGAGGGTTCGTGAAAACATTCCTGGACGAAGACTTCCTGCTCGACACGCGGACGGCGGTCGAGCTCTTCCACAGCGTCGCCGCGCGGCAGCCGATCCTCGACTACCACTGCCACCTTTCGCCGCAGCAGGTGGCGGACAACCACCGCTTCCGCTCGATCACCGAGATCTGGCTGGACGGCGACCACTACAAGTGGCGCGCGATGCGGGCGGACGGCGTGCCCGAGCGCGCGATCACCGGCGAGGCCACCGACTGGGAGAAGTTCGAGGCCTGGGCGCGAACGGTGCCGCACACGCTGCGGAACCCCCTCTACCACTGGACGCACCTGGAGCTGCGGTTTCCGTTCGGCCTGCGCAAGCTGCTGAGTCCCGACACCGCGCGTGAGATCTTCGACCACTGCAACCGCCGCCTGACCGAGGACGACTTCACCACGCAGGGGCTGCTGCGCCAGTTCGACGTGCGCGTCGTGTGCAGCACCGACGATCCGATCGACGACCTGGCGCCGCACCGGCGCCACGCGCAGCGCGCGGGGGCGTTCACGCAGCTGCTGCCGACCTGGCGCCCGGACCGCGCGCTGGCGCTCCATGACCTGGCGGGGTGGAACAGCTGGGTCGATGCGCTGGGCGCCGCCGCCGGCGCGTCGATCGCCACCCTGGACGAGCTGCGCGCCGCGCTGGCCAAGCGGCAGGCCGCCTTCCACGCCGCGGGGTGCCGCGCCTCCGACCATGGGCTCGAGCGGATCCACGCCGCCGACTACACCGAGCGCGAGGCGGCGGCCACGTTCGCCAAGGCGCGCGCCGGCCAGGCGCCGTCGCCCGACGAGATCGAGAAGCTGCGCTCGGCGCTGCTCTTCGACCTGGCCGTGATGGATCACAAGTTCGGGTGGGTGCAGCAGTTCCACCTGGGCGCGCTGCGCGACACCAGCGCGCGCGGCATGAAGGCGCTGGGCCCCAACACCGGCTACGACGCCATCGGTGACTTCCCGCAGGCCGTCGCGCTGGCGCGCTTCCTGGACCGCCTGGACGCGGGCGGGACGCTGGCCAAGACCATCGTCTACAACCTGAACCCGGCCGACAACGAGGCGTTCGCCACGGTCATCGGCAGCTTTCAGGACGGCTCGGCGCCGGGGAAGATGCAGCTCGGCAGCGCCTGGTGGTTCCTCGATCAGCTCGACGGCATGCGCAAGCAGATCGACGCGCTCTCGAACCTGGGCCTGCTGGCGCGCTTCGTCGGCATGCTGACCGACTCGCGCAGCTTCCTCTCGTTCTCGCGCCATGAGTACTTCCGCCGGTTGCTCTGCAACATGATCGGTCAGGACGTCGAACGGGGCCTCATCCCCAACGACCGCTTGCTGCTGGGGAACCTGGTCGAGGACGTCTGCTTCCGGAACGCGCGCGACTACTTCAAGTTCGCGGTCTAGCTCGCGCCGGCCGCTTTCGTTTGGGCCGGCGCCCTTGGTGCGCTATCACCATAGGCCCATGGCCACCCAATCGGCTGCCGCCCCGCGCGCGCTCGTTTCGTCACGAACGCTGGCGGCCGTGGCGGTCGCCGTCGTGCTGGCCGGCGCCGCGGCGGCCAAGCTGCGCGGTCACCACGTCCGCGCGCATCTGTCGGCGCTGATTCACGGCAAGACGGCGGCCGCCGCCGCCACGCGCGCCTGGCCGCGCTCGAAGCCGATCATCGGCTACAACATGGACTTCCCGGGCGACTGGACGGAGGCCATCCCGTTCGTCGACCTGATGCACGACGCGCGCCCCTGGGAAGGGGGCGGCGCCGGCGACAAGTACGCCGGCCTCGATCTCGACGACCACGGGTGGCCCAAGAGCCTGGGCCCCTACAACCAGCTGACCGCGACGTTCCGGACCGAGCACGCGGACGGATTCGCCGGGCACGTCTTCGTGGTGTCGTACCGGGGCGAGGGGACGCTCAGCGTCCAGGGGACCGTCCAGGTCCTGGACCAGAAGCCGGGCCAGATCCGTTTCCGCGGCGCCGACGGCAACAACTGGCTGTCGATCGACGCCACGGATCCCAAGCACACCGGCGACTACCTGCGCGACATCACGATCGTCCGCGAAGATCAGCAGGCGCTGCAGCAGCAGGGGAAGATCTTCAACCCGGAGCTGCTGGCGTTTCTGGCGCCGTACCACTCGATCCGCTTCATGGACTGGGCGCAGTCGAACGAGGCGGGGCAGGAGAAGGCGGGGCGCTGGTCGGACCGATCCAAGCTGACGCAGCCCCAGTGGCGCCAGCAGTTCATCGATCCCCGGCACCCGGGCCTGGGGCTGACCCAGACCGGCTACCCGCTTGAGATCCAGATCGCGATCGCCAACGAGCTGCACGCGCACCCGCACTTCAACCTGCCGTACAAGTACGACGACGGCTACGCGCGCGCGTTCGCCAAGATGGTGAAGGAGAAGCTGGCGCCGGGGCTGGTGGCCACGATCGAATACTCGAACGAGGTGTGGAACTGGGGCTTCCCGCAGGCGACCTACGCCCGGCTGGAGGCTCAGAAGCTGTGGCCGGGCGAGGGGACCGGCTGGCTGCAGTTCATGGGCGCGCGGGCCTCGACGATGTGCCGCATCTTCAAGGACGTGTTCGGCGCCGAGCGCCAGCGGCTGCGCTGCGTGATCGCGCCACAGACCGGCTGGGTCGACATCGCGGACGCCTCGCTCGACTGCCCGAAGTGGGTGGCCATGGGGCACGAGCCCTGCTTCAAGTCGGCCGACGCGATCGCCATCACCGGCTACTTCAACGGGATGCTGCCGCGCCCGGAGAACCTGCCGCTCATCAAGAAGTGGCTGCAGCAGGGGCAGCCGTACGCGCTGGCGCAGGCGTTCCGGCAGCTGGAGAAGGGCGACGTCGCCGGCCTACGCGGCGAGGACGGGCCGGCCACGCCCGACAAGGCGATGAGCGTCGACAACGCGGTCGCCGCCTTCGCCAAGTGGCGGGAGATCGCCGACCAGCGCGGGCTGGCCCTCTACGCCTACGAGGGCGGCACGCACTTCGACGTCGGCCCCGATCCCGAGCTGGGTCGGTTCGTGCTCGCCATCAGCAACGACCCCCGCATGAAGGATCTCTACCTGCGGCTGTTCGACGGCTTCGCCGCCGCGGGGGGGACGGTGTTCAACGTGTGGGGCGGGATCGCCCGCGCCAGCTCCTGGGCCAACGCCACCAGCCTGAACGACCGCGCGCACCCGAAGTACCGCGCCGTGCTCGAGTTCGAGGCCCGGCAGAAGTAGCGCCGCGGCCTACGGCACGTCGATGCTGGGGCAGCCGAAGATGATCTGGACCGCGCCCGCGCCGGCCGCCTGGATCATGGTGCACCAGTCGCCGTAGACCTCGACCGCCGTGTCGTTCGCGTCGGTGTAGGCCCACCCGTCGCTCTTGTTGGCGTCGTACGGGATCTTGGTCATGCCGCTGCCCAGGTAGACGCCCAGCTTGGTCGGATCGTTCAGCACCGCCGGCGTCATGCTGAGCGGGAACAAGCAGCTCGAGATCTGGCCCGTGATGGCCTTCAGGGCGTTGACCAGATCGGTGGCGTTGTTCGCCAGGTAATAGTGGTTGGCCAGCGGGTTGGTGCTGGGGACCCCTTCGCCGCCGGCCTGGGCCAGATTGTTCAGCTCGGTGTTGGCGCTGGCCTTGGTCGTCGAGATGCCGATGACGAAGGTCGGGAAACCCGCCGTCTTGGCGTTGGTGACCGCGGTGACCGCCGCCGTGTCGGCGTTTGTGCTGTCCTCGGTGGTCCCCACGCAATCGGGCTCGCCGTCGGTCGCCAGCAGCAGGTATTTCGGGTTCGAGTCGCTGACCGTCTGGAGGTAGGTCGCCGCCGCGGTGACGGCGTCGGCCGTCGGCGTCCCGCTGCCGTTCGGCGTGGTCGCCATGATCGTGTTGTTCATGGTCGTGCCGTCCATGGCCGCCACCTGCACGTCGATGGCGCTGGTGATGCCGCCTTTGCAGTCGCTCATGGAGTCGGTGTACGCCTCGGGGAACGTCTTCAGACCCCAGGAGATCGAGTCCTGCGTGGCCGTCACCATCTGCTGCAGCGACGGGACGACGATCTGCCACTTGGTGGTCGTGCTGCCGGACGGCGCGCCCTCGGGCACGTCCTGCATCGAGCCGGAGCGGTCGAGCACCATCATGATGTCGGCCGCCTTCGGCGTCGGCGCGAACATCTGCAGGCCGCAGCTCCTGGTGCCGGCGTCGCCGAGCACCACGTCGCCGCCGCCGCCGCCGGTGCCGTTCGTGATGGGGATGCCGCCCGTCCCGGTGCCGGTCTGCCTTGAACCGCCGCTTCCGGCGCCCACGCCACCCGTGCCGGTCTCACTGCCCCCTTCGCCGGTCAGCGACGCCGTGGGCTTCGTTCCCGCGCACGCGCCCAGCGAGAGGAGAACCAGCAACGACATGGACGCAGGAAGCTTCTTCATCGAGACCTCCCACGGGGCCGCGCCAGCACCCCCAGGCAACCGGCGCGGCCCCGCAGAGCTAGAGGCTCCCTCGGGGAGCCAACCTTTTGAGAGCCACCCGCGACCGTTCGTTCGGGTGGCGCAAGCTTTGTCCGGTGAGTGTCCGCTGCGCGCGCGGGCAGCTCAGATGGTCCCGCCGGCAGGCAAAAAACGGCGGCGGAGAGGCCCCGGGGGCGCCGTGAGCCGCCCCGGGAGGCAGCCGACACTTCCAGTTATTGGGGGTGCCCCATGTCGAGTGAGCCGCGTCGATCCACCCCGGCGGCGATCGCGTTCGCCGCGGGTCTGGGAGTGCTGTTCTGGGCCGCCGGTTGTCTGACGCCGGAGGGCTATTACCGAAACCTGGACGGTGGCGGCAGCCCGACCGGCACCGGCGGCGGAGCGGGGGGCAGCGCCCCGGGCACGGGCGGCAGCGTGGTGGTCGGGACTGGCGGGGCGACCGTCATCGGCACCGGCGGCACGCCGGCAACCGGCGGTCGCACCGGCACCGGCGGTACCCCGGGCACGGGCGGCGTTCCGGGCACGGGCGGCAGTCCCGCGACCGGCGGCAGCACCGGAACCGGCGCGACGTCGGGCACCGTGATTTTCTCGGATGACTTCGAGAGCGGCGACAGCCAGTGGATCACGAACGCCGTGGGCACGGCGTCGCTGAAGACCGACGGGAGCCAGGTCTATGACCTCTCCTATCTGATGAGCAAGGTGTTCCTCTCGGCCGCCGGTGATGCGAGTTGGACCGACGTGATCGTGCAGGCGCGGATCAAGATCGTGTCGTTCAACGGCTCGAGCTCGTCGTACTACGCCGGGCTCTGCGCGCGGCTGGCGGACGCGAACAATTACTACTGCGTCACGTTGCGCAGCGACGGCAAGGTCGCGATTCGCGGCGACATTGCCGGCAGCAGCAGCTCGATCGGTGACTCCGTCACTTACGGCGTCGCGACCGGGACCTGGTACACCGTGCAGCTGGAGGTCGTGGGCAGCACCATCACCGCCTCGATCAACGGCACGCCGGTGCTCCCAAGGCCGGCTCCGCCGCCATCACCGACGCGTCGCTGACCCATGGGGGCATCGGGGTCATCGTCGACAACTCCGAGGCCGAGTTCGACGACGTGACCGTCACCGTCCCCTGATCCGGATGTCGCGGTTTGTGCTGCGACGGACGCCAACCGCTGCGTGCGCCGAGACCGAACGCATGGCACGCGCCCTGCAACCTCGGGCACGTGTGAAGACTCGCCTGGCCCTTTTTGGAATGGCCCTGCTCGCCGGCGCGCTATGGAGCGGTTGCACCGGCTGCAATGCGGCCTACTACTTCTCCGGCGCGGTCCTCACCCTACACTTGCCGCCGGCATCGGATGTCGCATCGCCCGAAACGGTCGTGGCCTGCCGCAGCTCAACATGCACGACGGCAACCTTACCGGCGGCTCCGTCTGAGCGGATCGAGTTCTCCATCCCCGATGTGCACGCGTCGATCAGGCTGGATGCGGGGAACGTACGCGTACTCCGGATCGAATGGACGGTGACGGACGTTCCCGCCACCAGTCCGACCGACGCCTTCGACGTGACGGTGATGGACGCTGACGGGAACGCGACCGGCGCCCTGAGCGGGACGGTTACCTACGCCGGAAGCATGCCGAACGGCCCTGGCTGCGGTCTGACCCTGTACGGCGCGCTCAGCGACTGATCGCGGTGCTAGCGCCGCTTCACGTTAATCTGATCGATGGTCCAGGGCGCTTGCTCGGCTGGGCACCAGCCCGCCGTATCCGCGCGTCCGGCGAGCGCCATCGTGCGGCCGTCGGCAGTGACTCGGGCCGCGCGCTTCGAGCCCGCACGAAATCTGGGCAGGCGCCTGCGAGGGCATTTCTAGCGGCCGTCGCTTGCGGCTACCGCGCGGCGCGGACGCTACGCCCGAAACGAAGCTAAACCGCCGCTTGGTCGCGTTCGCCGGACGCGCGGATACGCCGGGCTGGCTTCCGGGCCTCGAATCTGCTCAATCAGTTCAACGTGAAATTTGGTCTAGCGCCGCGCTGCCTGGACGGCGGCGGCGAGCTGGCGGGCGCGTTCGGTGACCTCGGCGCCGCGGCCTTCGGCCAGCGCCTTGGTGTCGACCAGCTCTGACCCGACGCCGATCGCGACCGCGCCGGCCGCCAGGTACTCGGCGGCGTTGGCGGCGGTGATGCCGCCGGTCGGCAGCAGCTTGACCTGGGGCAGCGGACCGCGCAGCGCGCGCAGGTAGGGCGCGCCGCCGACCGCCGAGACGGGGAAGATCTTCACCATGTCGGCGCCCGCCCGCCAGGCGGCTATCACCTCGGTCGGCGTCAGCGCGCCGGGCATGGCCGGGACGCCGCGGGCGTGCGCCGCCGCCACCGTCGCCGGATCGAACCCCGGCGCGACGAGAAAGGCCGCGCCGGCGTCGACGCAGGCGTTCGCCGCGGCGGCGTCCATCACCGTGCCGGCGCCGACGAGCGCCCGGTCGCCCAGCTCGTCGACCCGCGCGCGGATCACGGCGGTCGCGTTGGGGACGGTCATCGTGATCTCAAAGACCGAGATGCCGCCCGCCAGCACGGCCCGCGCCGCCTTCGACGCCAGCTCGGGCGTGGCGGCGCGGATCACCGGGACGATGGCGATCTCTTCGATGCGGCGGCAGATCTCCTGGCGGGTCATCGGTCGATCCGGGCGCTGTGGCCTTGCATGGCGCGCAGGACCTCCGCGCGCGTGGCCATCGTGGTGTCGCCGGGCGTCGACATGGCGAGCGCCCCGTGGGCCACGCCGCAGGCCAGCGCCCAGTCCGGCGCCTCGCCGCTGAGCAGCCCGTAGATGAACCCCGACGCGAACGAGTCGCCGCCGCCCACCCGATCGAGGATCTCGACGTCGCGCTGGGCGACCTCGAAGAACTGACCGCCGGCGTAGGCGATCGCCCCCCAGCCGTTGACGCTGGCCGAGCGCGAGGTGCGCAACGTCGTGGCGACCGCCGCCAGGTTGGGATAGGCGCGCATCACGTCGCCGATCATGGCGCGAAAGGCGGCCGCGGGCAGCTCGAACCCCAGCGCCGCGGCGAAGTCCTCCTCGTTGCCGAACAGCACGTCGACGAACGGCAGCAGCGAGCGGTTGACCTCGCGCGCCCGGGCCTGGCCGCCGGCGTCGCGCCAGAGCGAGTCGCGGTAGTTGAGGTCGTAGGAGACGCGTGTCCCGCTGCGGCGCGCCGCTTCCATGGCGACCCGGGCGACCGCCGCCGTCCCCTCGGACAGGCCGCAGAAGATGCCGCCGGTGTGGAACCAGCGCG
>CAZTZM010000006.1:0-4691 GCA_964618005.1 uncultured Myxococcales bacterium | reverse complement strand
GCCCTCGCCCGACGGGCCGCCGCGCCGGGCGGCGGCACGGTGGGCTGCGTGGCGCGCGACGGGACCGGCCGGCTGGCGGCCGCCACCTCGACCGGCGGTGTGCTGCTCAAGCGCCGCGGCCGGGTGGGCGACTCGGCGGTGATCGGCGCCGGCACCTACGCGGACGACGGCGCCGGCGCGGTCTCCTGCACGGGCCTGGGCGAGGCCTTCATCAAGGCGGCGGCCGCCAAGCAGGTCGTCGAGGCGCTGCGGGCCGGCCAGCCTGGCCAGGCCGCCGCCCGCGCGGCGCTGGACCAGGTTCGCCGATACGGGGGCGACGGCGGCCTCATCTGGGTCGACCGGGAGGGTCGCCTGGGGGCCGCCTTCGACACGCCGCACATGTCGCACGCCTGGGTGGACACGACCGGCCAGGTGCGGCGCAACTACAACCGCTCGCAAGTCGAGTTATCCTGAGAGGCCTCGTGGTCGAAGAAGAGCCTACCGAGACACTTCCCCCCGGCACCAACCTGGGCCGCTACCAGATCGTGCGGCTGCTGGGGCGTGGGGGCATGGGCGCGGTCTATGAAGGGACCCACCTGGATCTCAAGAAGCGCGTCGCGATCAAGACGCTGCATCCGTCGGTCGCGGCGCTGCCGGGGGCCCGCGCGCGATTCTTGCGCGAGGGCGAGGCGGCGTCGCGCATCCAGCACCCCAACGTCGTCGACGTGACCGACGTCGGAACGTCCGACAACGGCGTGACCTATCTGGTCATGGAGTTCCTGGAGGGGCACGATCTGGGCGCGCGGCTGGCGCGCTCCGAGCCGATCCCGGTCACCGAAGCGGTCGACATCCTGCTGCCGGTGCTGGCCGCGATCGCCGTCGCGCACGACGAAGGGGTCATCCACCGCGATCTCAAGCCGGAGAACATCTTTCTGGCGCGCACGCGACACGGCGGCCTCGAGCCGAAGGTCCTCGACTTCGGCATCTCCAAGATCAGCTCGCGCGGGAACGGCAACACCATGGCGCTGACCGGGACGGGCGCGTCGATGGGGACGCCCTACTACATCGCCCCGGAGCAGGTGCGCAGCGCGGCCGGCGTCGACGCGCGCAGCGATCAGTACGCGCTGGGCGCGATCCTCTACGAGTGCGTGACCGGCCGGCGCGCCCACGAGGGCGAGACGATCTATGAGGTCATCCGCAGCGTGGGCGACGGCTCGTTCAAACCGCCGCGCGCGCTGAAGCCCGATCTGCCGGTCGAGATCGAACAGGCGATCCTGCGCGCGATGAAGCTGGAGCCGGCGCAGCGGTTCGCGTCGGTGCGGGCGCTCGGCCGGGCCATCCTGCCGTTCGCGTCGCCGGGCGCGCGGGCGCAGTGGGCGCCGGCGCTGGAGGGCGACGGCCAGGCGCCGCGCTCGACGGCGCTGAGCGGGACCGACCCGCAGCCGGGGGGGACGGTCATCATGCCGACGCCGCTGCCGGGACGCGCCCCCACGCCGCGCACGGCGGTGGCCCCGCCGCCCAACACGACGTTCGGGGCGAGCGCCGCCCAGATCACGCTCGAGCCGCCGCGCAAGCGGACCGGAGCAATCGTGGCGGTCGTCGCGGTGCTGGGGGCCGGCGCCGCGGGCGCTTACTTTCTCTTCTCACCGGCGGCGCACCGAGCCGCCGACGGTCCCTCCTCGACGCTGCAGAGCCCGGACGTGACCGCCACGCCCAAGGCCTCCAAGCGCTACCACGTCTCCGTGGCCGCCAAGCCGCGCGAGGCCGACTTCGAGCTGGACGGCAAGAGCGTCGGCGCCGGCTCGTTCGTCGATGACCTGCTGGCCGACGGCACCGAGCACACGCTGACCGTCACCGCCGCGGGCTTCGTTCCCGCCAGGCTGACCTTCCGCGACAGCCCGCCCCCCGACGAGGTCGCGCTGCAACCGATCGCCGCGCCGCCGAAGCCGGTCGTCGAGGAGCCAATCGCCGTCGAGAAGCCGAGCGCTCACGCGAGCCACGCCTCGGCGCACGCCCACGCGCACGCCGCCGCTGATCACGCCAAGTCGACGGCGACCGGCACGACGAAGCCCTCGGGCCCGATGCGGACCGAGAACAACGCCGCCATTATCGACGACTGACGACGACGAATTCTCCGGCTACCAGCCGGGGATCTGGACCGGCGTCGTCGAGCCGGAGAGCGTCGTCTCCCTCTAGAAGCGCCCCCCACACGAGAGGCCGAACCCGGAACCCGGACCAGAAGGGGCGCAGACGGGCGACGCGAACGCGTCGTGCACCCCGGTCGACGACAGCGTCGGTCCTTCGGTCAATTGAAAGACCAGCCAGGTGGCCGCGAACACGCCCGCGCCGACGTACCCGACGATCGACAGCGTGGTGTCGAGCCGATAGGCGTCGAGCGGCCCCTGGCACTCCGGAACCGGCGTCGTCGTCCCCTGCAGGACGGCCTCTCCGTTGTAGTCGGCGCACATCCCGCCGTGGGCCGAATTGAAGGCGGAGACGTTGTGGCTATGCAACAGCGTGAACGTCAGGCCCGTCACCAGGCCCGCGCCGGCCAGACCGGCGGCGGTCCACTTCAGCGCAACGCGCGTCGGCGACGGCGGGGCGGACGGCGCGCTCGTCTGGAGCGCGGCCGCTGGCCCGGAAGAGGCCGATACCACGACGCTGCCCGGGGGGCTCGCCTCACCGGGGGCCGACTCCTTGACCAGGCGCAGGACCACCCGCTGGTACTGTCCCGCCACGATGGTCAGCGTCCGCTGCGCCGGCTGGTACCCCGGCGCGCGCAGCTCGATGTCGACCTCGCCCGCGCTGACCGGGACGGCGCCGGCCAGCGGCAGCTTCCCCTCGGGCCGCCCGTTGATCGAGACCTCGGCGCCGTCCAGATCGCCGTTGATCTCCACCCGCCCCAGATGGGCCTGGATGGTCCCCAGCGCTTCGGCCAGGATCGCGCGGTTCTTGGCGATCCACGGATCGTCGGCGGCCGTGATCGCCTCGCGCATGTGACGCTCGGCGTCTTCCCAGCGCCCCAGCGCCTGCTCCGCCAGACCCAGCTGGGCGGCGGCGCGCGGGGTGTGCACCTGGTCGTAGGCCTTCTGGAACTCGCGCGCCGCGCCCTCGTCATCGTGCGCCTTGCGCAGCTCGATGCCGTGGCGAATCAGCTTCTCGGCCTCGCCGTTCTCTTGTGCCGCGGCCACCCGGGGCAGCCCCGATCCGGCGGCAAGCGCCGCCGCCAGGACAATGAACCCGACCCCTCGATGACCCATGCGACTGATAACGTTAAAGGCTCGCCAAATCCCCGGCGACGACCAAGCGAGCGCACTATAGGTGAGCTTCTCGCCCCCTCGCAATACCCGGAAATCGCCGAAAGCGCGATCACCAGCCGGCGGGACCGCCGCCGAGGAAGGTCACGCGAGGCAGGCGCCCCGGGGCGCCCGCCGACCCTGGTTGTGGGGGCCTACTTGTCCTTCTTGTTGCGGTATTCGGCCATCATGACTTCGCGCTGCTGCTTCGGGACCTCGGCGTACTTCTGGAACTCCATCGTGAACTCGCCTTTGCCCTGGGTCGCCGAGCGCAAGTCGGTCGAGTAGCCGAACATGTCGTTCAGCGGCACCTCGGCCATCGCCTGGACAAAGCCTTCCTGCTTCTCCGACGAGATGATGGTGCCGCGGCGTTGATTGAGCTGGCCCATGACCGCCCCCTGGAACTCCTCGGGGAACTGGACCTCGACCCGCATGATGGGCTCGAGGATGGTCGGCTTGGCGGCGGCGTAGGCCTCGCGGAAGCCCATGAGGGCCGCGGTGCGGAACGCGATTTCCGACGAGTCGACCGGGTGCGAGGCGCCGTCGTTGATGACGCACTTGACGCCGACGATGGGGAACCCGATCAGCGGACCTTTCTTGGTCGCCTCGCGGAAGCCCTTCTCACAGGCGGGGATGAACTCGCGCGGGATCGAGCCGCCGACGATCTCGTCCTCGAACTCGAAGCCGGTCGGGTGATCGGCGGGCAGCGGCTCGATGAAGCCCGCCACCTTGCCGTACTGGCCGGAGCCACCGGTCTGCTTCTTGTGCGTGTAGCTGAACTCCGAGTGCTGGCCGATCGCCTCACGGTAGGCGACCTGCGGCTTGCCCGAGACGACCTCGCAGGCGTACTCGCGCTTCATGCGCTCGATGTAGATCTCGAGGTGAAGCTCGCCCATGCCGCTGATGATGGTCTGGGCCGACTCCTCGTCGCGGTGGACGCGGAAGGTCGGATCTTCCTTGGTGAAGCGGTTGAGCGCCTTCGAGAAGTTGGCGGCGTTGCCCTTGTCCTTGGGCGCCACGGCCAGCGAGATGACGGCCTCGGGAACGTGCATCGAGGTCATGGTGTAGTTGATCGACTCGTTGGTGAACGTGTCGCCCGAGGCGCACTCCACCCCGAAGAGGGCCACGATGTCGCCCGCCGACGTGGTCTCGATGTCGTTCATCTCGTTCGAGTGCATGCGCACCAGGCGCGGCACCTTGACGCGCTTCTGGTTGGCGCTGTTGTTGACGATGAAATCGCCCTTGGTCAGCGTCCCCTGGTAGATGCGCATATAGGTGAGCTGCCCGTAGCGACCGTCCTCCAGCTTGAACGCCAGGCCCACGAACGGCGCCTTGGCGTCCGACTGGAGGATGACCTTCTCCTCTTTCTTGTTCTGGTCGAGCGCGATGTTGGTGACCTCCTTGGGATTCGGGAGG
>CAZTZM010000005.1:0-13502 GCA_964618005.1 uncultured Myxococcales bacterium | reverse complement strand
TGGATCACGGGGCCGGCGGCGCGGCGGGCGGCGCACGAGCTGCGGGCCGCGCACGACGCCATCCTGGTCGGCGCCGGGACCGTGCGCGCCGATGACCCACGCCTGACCGTGCGGCTGCCCGGGCGCCGCCAGGCGCGGCCGCCGCTGCGGGTGGTGCTGAAGGGGCGCCACGCGCTGCCCGAGCAGGCGCGCGTCCTGGACGGCGCCGCGCCGACGCTGATCATCCACGCGCCACGCGGCCGGATCGCGCCGGCGCGCGCGCTGGCCCAGCTGGCCGCGCGGGGGATCCAGTCCGTGCTCATCGAAGGGGGCGCCGGCGTGGCCGGGGCGTTCATCGCGGCCGGCCTGGTCGACCGGGTGGCGTTTTTCCTGGCGCCCAAGCTGCTGGGCGGCGGCCTGGCAATCGCGACCGGCGCCGATCTCCCGGTGGCACGGGCGCTGCCGCTGAAGAGCCTGAGCGTGCGCGCCGTGGGCCCCGATCTGCTGCTGACCGCCGAGGTTGATCGACCTCGGAACCCGCGGACGGGTTCCGAACCTCCCGCGATGCGCTCGGACGGGCGGAGCCCGTCCTCCCGCGACGCGAATCGGCTATAATTTTTCGTTTCATGTTCACCGGCATCGTCGAAGCAACAGGCACGGTCGAGTCGATCGCGCGGGCAGAGCCCGAGGGCGTAGCGGCGCGGCTGACCGTCGCCACCGGGCTCGACCTGTCGGGATCGAAGATCGGCGCCAGCATCGCGGTCGACGGCGTCTGCCTGACGATCGTCGACCGTGGCGGCGGCCGGTTCTCGGCCGACCTCGGCCCCGAGACGTTGATGCTCACCACGCTCGGGAACCTGGACCCGGGGACACGCGTCCACCTCGAGCGCCCGCTGCGCCTCGGGGACGAGCTGGGCGGTCATCTGGTCGCCGGCCACGTCGACGCGGTCGGGACGATCGTGGCCCGGCGCCAGAACGGCAGCGCCCTGGATCTGGAGATCTCGGTTCCCAGCACCGTGGCCCGCGCGCTGGCGCCCAAGGGGTCGATCGCGGTCGACGGCGTCAGCCTGACGATCAACGCACTGGCCGATCTGGCCGGCGGCGCGATCTTCGCGGTGACCCTGATCCCGCACACGCTGTCGGCGACCAAGTTGGGTGAGAAGGCCGAGGGGGCCACCGTGAACATCGAATCCGATCTGATCGCCAAGCACGTCGAGCGGCTGGCCAGCCCGTACCTGACGACGGGCGGGGGGGCGCATGGCGAGACGCCGTCGCGGCCGATCTCGATCGAGAACCTCCGGAGGTACGGCGTTGTCCGCTGAATCGATGAAGGCCGCCGAACGTCACGCCGCCGTCGAGCGCGCCGTGGCGGCGATCCGCGCCGGTCGCATGGTGATCCTGGTCGACGACGAGGATCGCGAGAACGAAGGCGACCTCACGATGGCGGCCGATCTGGTGACGCCCGAGGCGATCAACTTCATGGCGCGCGAGGGGCGCGGCCTCATCTGCCTGTCGATCACCGAGGAGCGCGTGGCGCAGCTCGGGCTGCCGATGATGACGGCCGACAACCAGGCGCGCCACCACACGGCGTTCACCGTCAGCGTCGACGCGCGCCACGGGACGACCACCGGGATCTCGGCGCGCGAGCGCTCGGAGACGATCCGGGTCGCGGTGTCGCGCGACGCCGGGCCGGACGACCTGGTGATCCCGGGGCACGTGTTCCCGCTGCGCGCGCGGCGCGGCGGCGTGCTGGTGCGCTCGGGACAGACCGAGGGCTCGGTCGACCTGGCGCGCCTGGCCGGCCGCGAGCCAGCGGGCGTGATCTGCGAGATCATGCGCGACGACGGCGAGATGGCGCGGATGCCCGACCTGATCGAGTTCTCGCGCAAGCACGACCTGCCGATCGTCAACATCGCGGACCTGATCGAGTACCGGCTGGCGCAGGAGATGCTGGTCAAGCCGGTCGCCGACACCAAGATCCGCCCGCGCCTGGGGGGCGTCACCAGCGAGTTCCGCGCGGTCGTCTACACGACCGATGTCGAGGAGACCGAGTACCTGGCGCTGGTGCTGGGCGAGGTGCGCCCCGACCAGCCGATCCTCGTCCGCGTGCAGACCGCCAGCGTGCTGCGCGACGTGCTGGGCGCCTCGCCGTTCGAGGACGATCACCCGGCGACCGTCTCGCTGCGCTTGATCGAAGAGGCGGGCGCGGGGATCTTGCTCTACGTGTTCCCGCGCAAGCGCGCCAGCCTGGTCGCCGACTTCAAGGCATTTACACCCGGGGACCCTGAGCGGGTCCCCGTGCCCCCCCGCGAAGGACTCCGCCCGGCGGAGCCGGGCTCCGTCCACGCGATCGACGCTCAGCAGATGCCGTTGACCGACTTCGGTCTGGGCGCTCAAGTGCTGGCGCACCTGGGGGCGCGGACGGTCCGCCTGCTCACCAACCACCCGCGGCGAATCGTCGGCCTGGGCGGCTACGGGATCGAGATCGTCGAGTGCGTGCCGGTGCACCCGTCGGGGCGCGTGGTGGCGCTGGACGGCAAGAGGTCGGCGTGAGCGAGACGCACAGCAAGGCGTCGTCCTACGGCCAGGCGCAGGCGATCCGCACCCACGAAGGGGCGCCGCAGGCGAAGGGGCGTCGGTTCGCGCTCTGCGCGGCGCGCTTCAACGACGCCATCGTCAGCCAGCTCATCGCCGGCGCGCGGATGGCGCTGGGCGAGGCGGGCGCCAGCGACGATCAGATCGAGCTTTACCGCTGCCCGGGCGCGATGGAGCTGGCCGGCCTGGCGCGGCGGGTCGCCGCCACCGGCCGCTACGCCGGCGTCGTCTGCCTGGGCGCCGTCATCCGCGGCGGCACGCCGCACTTCGATCTCGTGGCCGGCGAGGCCGCGCGCGCGATCGGCGCGCTGGCGGCCGAGGGGCAGGTCCCGGTCGCGTTCGGCGTGCTCGCCTGCGACACGATGGAGCAGGCGGTCGCCCGCTCCGGCGCGCGCAAGGAAGACAACCGAGGCTACGACGCCGCGATGGTCGCGGTGGAGATGGCCGACCTCTACGCCCAGCTGGTGAAGTAACTCGGATGGTTGGTCCCCGACGGAGATCGCGCGAGATCGCGCTGCAGATCCTGCATCAGATGGACGCGGGCGGCGAGACGCCCCTGACCGCCAAGGAGATGATCGCGCGTTACTTCGCGCACCTGGCGCCGTTCAGCGCCCCGGTCCTCGACGACGAGGGGGCGCCCGAGCCGGCTGCCCGCATCGACCGCCCGCTGGTCGAGGAGCTGGTCGCCGGCGTCGTCCGCCACCGCGCGGAGATCGACGGCCTGCTCACCAACCTGTCGCGCAACTGGCGCCTCGAGCGTATGGGGATGGTCGAGCGCAACGTCATCCGCATCGCGCTCTACGAGCTGCGCTACGCCCCCAGCGTCCCGATCGCCGTCATCATCAACGAGGCGGTCGAGCTGGCCAAGCGGTACGGCACCGCCGAGGGGATGGCGTTCGTGAACGGCCTGCTCGATCGGGCCGCCACTGAGATCCCGCGCTCGCTGACGCCGGGGCCGACCGGTCCTTGACGGCGACCGCCGCGCGCCGCGCCGGCTGGCCCGACGCCGCCTGTGTGGCGTTGCTGGCGGGGTGGGCGGTGGCGCTGGCGCTCGGCGTGGGGCGGCACCGGTTCGACTACGACGAGCTGGAACAGATCTACGCGATCTGGCGGATCAAGACCGGCGCGCGCCCGTTCTACGACTTCTTCGAGGTCCACCCGCCGCTGCTCTGGTATCCGCTGGCGCTGCTGTTGCGCCCCTTCGCGCACCTGTCGTCGCCGGCCTTCGGCTACCGGGTCGTCACGCTGGCGGGGCACCTGGCGTCCCTGCTGGCGCTCGGCCGCAACGTGGCCCTCAGCTTCGAACGCCTGCCGTCGCCGAGACCGCTGCGCGCCCGATCGTTCGCGCTGGGCGTGTTGCTGTTCGCCGGCGCGTCCGTGGTCATGGGCTACCTGGTCGAGTTCCGCCTGGACGCCTGGCCGAACGCGCTGCTGTTCTTCGCCATTCTTCGGCATCGAAGGGCGACGCCGTCGTTCCGTGCTTCGTTCGAGCTGGCGTTGCTGGCGCTGCTGGCGATCGTCTGCTCGCCCAAGCTGATCGCGCTGTTCGGCCTCTACGCGCTGGTCGACCTGGCGCGGGGCGACCAGCGCGGGCCACGCCTCGGGGGGCTGGCGGCCGGGGCCGCCGCGTCGCTGCTGCTGGCCGCCCTGGCGTTGGCGGCGGCGCGGCTCGACCCGCGGCTCGTGTACCGCCTGGTCATCGCGTACCACCAGCGGCTGAACGCCGCGGGGGGCTTCGGCCATCAGCTCGCGCGCGCGGTCGCCGAACAGCCGGCGCTGCTGGCCTTGATGGCCTCGTCGCTGATCGGGTGGTTCCTGGTGATGGGGCGGCGGTGCGCCACGCAGACCTTCGAGCTGGCGGTGGCGCTCTTCCTGGCGTTTCAGCTGGCGTTCGTCTCGTTCGGCTACCGGCAGTACTTCGCCCCCTGGTTCCTGTTCGGCGTCGTGTTCTTCCCGTACCTCGAGCTGGCGCTCCAGCGCACGCCGGTCATCCACCGCGCCTTCCTCGTCGTGGTGTTGATGGGCGGGGTGGTCAACGTGGTTCAGAGCGTGCGCGGCTTTCAGGCCGACGACGGGGTCACGAAGCGGTTGGCGTTCGACGCCTGGGCCGCGCTGCGCGTGCCGCCCGACGCCACGGTGGCCGGCGCCGTCTCGCGCCTGCCGCTCTACCGACGAAGCGCGCTGTCGGTGGTGGTCTACTCGATCGCGCCGAGCGGTATCAGCACCGCCGATCTCCTGAATGACGTGGGCCTGCCCGGGCTGGCGGCGCAGGCGACCGGCGAGGCCTCTGCTCGCGAGCTGGAGGCCGCGCAGCCCATGTTGGTGATCGAGGGCGGCATCCTGTCGCCGACGCAGACGGCCGCGCTGGCGCGCTACAGGGCCCGCCACCGGGACGCCTACCAGCGCGTGGACTCACCAACGGGCCCGGTCTATCTCCGCACGCGCTGACAGGGCGGCCGGGGCCGGTTCCCCGAAAACGACGAAGTTGTTATCGTTGACCGATGCGGATTGCCCCTTGGCTTTTGGTGGCGGCGTTGGCACTTGGTGCCGCCTGCCAGGGTGAACAGCTCGGGATGACCGGCAATGGACAGACCCGGCTTTCCGGCGGGTCCGGGGGCACCGTCGGGACTGGGAGCAGCGGAGGGACCGTCGGGACCGGTAGTAGCGACGGGACCGGCAGCAGCGCCGGGACCGGCAACAGCGTCGGAACGGGGAGCAGCACCGGGACCGGCAACAGCGTGGAACCGGCAGTGGCGCCGGGACTGGTAGCGTCGGAGCGGGCGGCGTCGGAGGCGGCACGCGCACCCCTCGGGGGGCGGGTGGCATCGCGGGCCAGGTTGGCAGTGTGGCGGGCTCGTCCGGCGCCGGGGCGATCGGAGCGGACGCGGGCACCTCCGGTCCGGGAACCGGTTCAACGCCCGACGCCGGCGTGGCCCCCTCCTGTCGCCAGCAGTCAGACTGTCCCACGGGCTCGACGTGCATACCGCCGCTCTGCGCCGACGCCTCCTGCGAGATCCCCTGCGGCGACGCGGGTGCCTGCCCGCCCGATTTGATCTGCCGCGACAATGGGCTTTGCGAGACCACGGAGTGCGCCGGACCCGGCGACTGCGCCAGCGGCATCTGCCTTGGCTCGAACTGCTATCGCACGCCGGGCTCCTGCAAGGTCGTGTTCATCATCAGCATTTGATCGGCTGATCTTCGAGCTCGACGCCATGTCGTCGGCTCGTTCGGCATCTCGCGTTGATTGCTGCCCTCGCATGGGTGCAGCAACGAACCGCTCGGGCCGACTCACGGCGATGGGGCAGGCGCCGACGGCGGGAAGGGCGCGGACGCGGGTGACGCCGGCTGAGGTCCTCGCCCGCAAATAATTTGCACTGCGCGCCGGCCTGCCCAAGCATGAGAGCGTGGCGCCCAGCCTGGACGTCGGGATCCAGCAGTTTCTCGACCATCTGCGGGTCGAACGCGAGCTGACGCCCGCCACCGTCGAAGCCTACGGGCGGGACCTGGCCGGCTTCGCCCACTTCGCCGCGGGCCGGACGATCTCGCGCGCCGATACGGTCAACCCCATCGACGTGCTCGACTTCCTGGTCCACCTGAACGAACGCAAGCTGTCGGCGCGCTCGCAGGCCCGCCGGCTGGTGGCGTTGCGCCAGCTGTTCAAGTTCCTGAAGGGCGAGCGGATCGTCACCGCCAACCCGACCGAGGACATCGATCTGCCGCGCTTCGGCCGCAAGCTGCCCGACTTTCTCTCGATCGAGGAGGTCGACCGGCTGCTGGCGGCCCCCGACCGCAGCACGCCACGCGGCGCGCGCGACGCGGCGATGATCGAGACGCTGTACGCGACGGGGCTGCGTGTCTCCGAGCTGGTCAAGCTGCGGATGCGCGATCTGAACTTCGACGCCGGCTACCTCATGACGCTGGGCAAGGGACGCAAGCAGCGCCTGGTCCCCGTCGGCGAGGCCGCGCTGGCCTCCATCAAGTCGTACGTGGAGACGATCCGGGCCGTGTTCAGCGGGGCGCGGGCGGTCGATACGCTGTTCCTGACCCACCACGGCCGCGCCATGACCCGGCAGGGATTCTGGAAGCTGCTCGGGCGCTACGCCGTCGCCGGGGGCATCCGCAAGCGGATCTCGCCGCACAAGCTCCGCCACTCGTTCGCCACTCACCTGGTCGAGCGGGGCGCCGACCTGCGCGCCGTGCAGGCCATGCTGGGGCACGCCGACATCGGGACGACCGAGATCTACACGCACGTCTCGCGCGGCCACCTGCGCTCCGTCTACGACCGCTTCCACCCCCGCGCCTGAAGATTCGTTCCCGAGCGTCGATTTCCGTAAGGTCGGGGCGTCGACGTGCCCTTTACCGGGGACCATGACCGTGCTGACGAAATCCAAGAGCGCTCTTGTCGTTGCGGGTGGGTGCGCCGCGTTGGGCCTTATCCTCCTGACGCCCGGGTGCGGCAACTCGAACGGCGCCGACGACGCCGGGGCGAGCGGCGGGGGAACGGAGACCGGCGGAACAACGGGCGGCTCCGGCGGCGCCACCGGGACGGGCGGCTCCGGGACCGGGGGTCTCTCCGGGACCGGGGGTCTGTCGGGCACCGGCGGTCTTACCGGCCGTGGCGGCGCCGGCGCCGGCACCGGTGGCGTGACCGCGACGGGCGGCGCACCCGGCACCGGTGGCGCAGCGGGCCACGGGGCCGGCGGAAGCCCGGGGACGGGCGGGATCTCCGGCACCGGCGGCGCCTTGGGTTCTGGCGGAGTCCCGGGGTCTGGCGGAACCCCGGGGTCCGGCGGGACGGCCGGGCAGATGACGCCCCAGCAGGTGGTCAAGCTCATGCCGCCGGGCTGGAACCTGGGCAATTCCTTCGACGGGGATCCGACGGTGACCAGCTGGGGCAACCCGGCGCCCAGCCAGACGTTCATCAACGCCCTCCACGCAGCCGGATTCAACACGCTCCGGCTGCCCGTGACCTGGACGGATCACATCGGCGCCGCCCCGTCGTACACCATCGACTCGGCCTGGATGAGCCAGGTGGTTCAGACCGCGCAGTGGGCCGTCAGCGCGGGCATGTTCGTCTTCGTCAACACGCACCACGAGGCCGACGGCAACGGCGGCTGGGTGACCTTCCCCTCGAGCACCTCAGCCGCCCAGACCGTGGCGGCCGAAGTCACGGCGGTGTGGACCCAGATCGCCAAGGCCTTCCAGTCCTTCGATAGCCACCTGATGCTGGAGTGTTTCAACGAGCCGAACGAGGCCGGCGGCGGCAACACCACGCAGGCGCAGACGGACCTGAACATGTACCTCGCGGCGTGCGTCAACGCGATCCGCGGCACCGGCGGCGCCAACACGACCCGCATCGTCATGATCCAGCCGGTGGGGGCCAGCCCGGTCCAGAGCGGCATCCAGTCGATGATGAAGGCGTCCATCATCAACGACCCCAACCTCCTGATCTCGCTCCACACCTACTACCCGACGAACTTCGGGCTCAGCGAGACGCCCTACGCCTGGGGAAGCAGCGCCGACTACACCAGCATGCAGAACTCCATCGCCCAGCAGATCCGGGTGTGGTTGCCGACCCAGCCCATCGTCATCGGCGAATGGGGCTCCCAAGGCGCCCAGGCGACCGCCAACCGGGCCGCGCACGCCCTGGCCTACGCGCAGGACGTCACGACGGCCGGGATGGTCCCGGTCTGGTGGGACAACGGCGGCAGCGGCAACGGCTCCTACGGCCTCTTCAACAGAACCACGGGCGCTGTCACCTATCCGACGATCGTCAGCGGGATCATGACCGGGGTAGCGAACGGGCAAGCGTCGGCCAACAACTGGGCGACGCTCGCCAAGCCCTGAGGGGCGCGCTCAGGCGCGGTCGTCGGGCGCCGGCACCCCGTCGATGAGGTCGTAGTCGCGGGCCTCGGGGGCGGACAGGAGCCGTTCTCTGCACTCATGCCAGCTGTGTGTCATACTCATGCCATGAGTAAGCGGCTGCAGGTCATCCTAGACGATGAGGAGATGGCCGAGATCCAGCGCGTCGCGCAGCGCAACCGCATGACCAGCTCGGAGTGGGTCCGGCAGGCGCTGCGCAAAGCGCGGAGCGCCGAGCCCCACGGCGACGTGAGGAAGAAGCTGGGCCTCGTACGGCGCGCGACGGAGCACGCGTTTCCGACCGCCGACATCGACGACATGCTGGCGGAGATCGAGCGCGGCTACCTCAACGAGCCGACGCCCTGATCTTCGTCGATTCAAATATCCCGATGTATCTGGTGGGCGCTGCCCACCCCCACAAGATCGACGCCCGCCGTTTGCTGGAGGCCTCCCTCGCGGCAGGGGAACGGTTGGTTACCGACGCCGAGGTCCTGCAGGAGATCCTGCACCGCTATGTCGCGATCGCGCGGCTCGACGCGATCCAACCGGCGTTCGACGTCATCCGGGGCGTCGTCGACGACGTCTTTCCGGTGACGGTCGACGACGCCGAGCGCGCCAAGACCATCGTGCTCGGCCAGATACGACTGTCGGCGCGCGACGCGCTTCACGTCGCCGTCATGGAGCGCGCGGGCGCGGACCGGATCATGTCGTTCGATCGCGGCTTCGACGCGATTCCGGGGCTGACACGGCTTTTCGCCTGACGCCGGAAAATCTGCGTCACACTGGTCCGATGGACGTCCCGGTGCTGGCCGCCGAGGCGGTCAAGGCGGCTGCCCGCGCCTGCCAGTTCACGCTGGTCGGGCTGGCGCCGGCCGAGCGGCTCGATCCGGCGCACCTGAAGGCCTGGCTGGCCGCCGGGTACGCCGCCGACATGACCTGGATGGCGCGCCGGCTCGAGGAGCGCATCGATCCGACCGCCGTGCTGGCGGGCGCCAAGACCGTCATCGCGCTGGCGATCCCCTACCACCGGCCGCCGGCCGAGCCCGCGTCGCCGATCGCCCGCTACGCGCGCGGCCGCGACTATCATTACGCGCACCGCGACCGGATGAAGGCGCTGCGCCAGCGGCTGTTGGGGCTGGACGGGACGGTCGAGACCTACGCGGCCGTCGACACGGGCCTGGCGATGGAGAAGGTCTGGGCCGAGCGGGCGGGGCTGGGGTGGATCGGCAAGAATGGCTGCCTCATCAACCCGAAGCTGGGGTCCTGGCTGACGCTGTCGGTGATGTTCATGGACCGCGCCGTCGACGCCTACGACCGGCCCCACGACCCACGCTGCGGCGCTTGCACCATCTGCCTGGGCGCCTGTCCGACCGGCGCCTTTCCCGCGCCCGCGGTGGTCGACGCCCGGCGCTGCCTGGCCTACCAGAGCATCGAGAACCGCGCGTCCGTCCCCGACGAGCTGCGGCCGGCCTTTCGCGACCGGGTCTTCGGCTGCGATGTCTGCCAGGAGGTCTGCCCCTGGAACCATCGCCCCCAGCCCGAGGGGGACCCGCGGTTTTCGCCCCGCCCGCTGGCGGCGCTGGCGCCGGCCGAGATCGCGGCGCTGACCCCCGCCGACTTCGACCGTCTGGCGGCCGGGATGGCGCTGGCGCGCGCGCAGTACGATGGCCTCCGCCGCAACGCCCTCTACGCCATTGGCGGCGCCCGCGATCGCGCCGCCCGGCCCGTGGTCGACGGGCTCCTCGACGACCCGGCGCCGGTGGTCCGTGACGCGGCCCGGTGGGCCCGCGCCCGACTGGACGACGAGGACTGACCAATCCGGGCTTCGGCCTTACGCTGAGCTACATGCGCAACGGCCCGTCGGACGAGCCTGTGGGTCCGCTCTGTTGCGCGGGATGATCCAACCGGTGACCTTTCGGGTGCGCCACTTCGTTGCCGCCGCGGCCGCCTGAAGCCAACCGCCGCCGTCCGGCATCAGACTGCGGTGGACGTCGCCGTAGCCGATCGAAACTGGGTGGGTCTGGCCCAGGCGACTTGTGACGTCGCGCAAGTGCGCTACGATCCGCAACCGGAAGAATGCCGAAGCGTCGGAAGGATGACGATAAGAAGGACGGGGATCTCGGGACGCTGGTTCGGCCAGAGCTCGAGCGCGACACGCAGACCAAGAACAAGGTCGAGCGGCCGCCGCTCTACGAGGTTCTGCTGCACAATGACGACTACACCACCCAGGAGTTCGTGGTTTACGTCCTGATGAAGTACTTCCAGCACGACGCGACGGCGGCGCGAAAGATCATGCTGCACGTCCACACCAAGGGAATCGGCGTGGCCGGGATTTTCCCGTTCGAGATCGCCGAGACGAAGGCGCACCAGGTGGTGGCCTTCGCACGCGAAAACGAGATGCCGTTGCAGGCGTCCCTGCGAAAGAGTCAGGAGTCATGAGCATGCTGTCGCCTGAGCTGGAGACGGCCATCCGATCGGCGCTGGACGATGCCACGCGCCGCGGTCACGAATTCTCGGGGCTGGAGCACCTGTTGCTGGCGCTGCTGGCGGACGAGAAGACGGCCGAGGTGGTCAAGCAGTGCGGTGGGTCGGTCACCCGGCTCGACCGCAAGCTGGAAGAGTACCTGGACAAGGAGATCAAGCCGCTCCCCGAGGATGACCGGGAGCGGGCCCAGCCGACGCTGGCGTTCGCGCGCGTCGTGCAGCGGGCGGTCAACCACGTGCTGGGCGCCGGGAAGGCGCAGGCCAACGGGGCCAACGTGCTGGTCGCGCTGTTCTCCGAGCCGGAGTCGCACGCGGTGACCTTCTTGAAGGAAGAGGGGATCACGCGGCTGGACGTCGTCTCGTACATCTCGCACGGCATCTCCAAGCTGCTGCCCGCCAAGACCGGCGTGCCGGGCGAGGGGGGCGACCTTCCCGATGAGGAGGTCGAGGAGGCGCCGGCCGATCCGCTGGCGCAGTTCGCGGTCAACCTCAACGAGCGGGCGCGGGCGGGCGAGATTGATCCGCTGATCGGCCGCAAGGCGCAGATCGAGCGCGCGCTGCACGTGCTGGCGCGGCGGCGCAAGAACAACCCGCTCTTCCTTGGCGACGCGGGCGTCGGCAAGACGGCGATCGTCGAGGGGCTGGCGCGCAAGATCGAGCTCGGCGAGGCGCCGCCGGCGCTGGCCGGGGCGACGATCTACGCGCTGGACATGGGCGCCATGGTGGCGGGGACCCGCTACCGCGGCGACTTCGAGGAGCGGTTCAAGGCGGTCATTCGCGCGCTGGGCGAGAAAGAGAACGCCATCGTCTTCATCGACGAGCTGCACACCATCGTGGGCGCGGGCGCGGCGTCGGGCGGGGCGATGGACGCCTCGAACCTGATCAAGCCGGCGCTGGCCAACGGCAAGCTGCGCTGCATCGGCACGACCACGCACAAGGAGTACCGCAGCTACATCGAGAAGGACCGGGCGCTGGCGCGGCGGTTCCAGCCGATAGAGGTCGAGGAGCCCTCGATCGAGGAGACATTCAAGGTGCTCTCGGGGCTGCGCGAGCGCTACGAGGAGTTCCACGGCGTCTCCTACACCGACAAGTCGCTGCGCGCGGCGGCCGAGCTGTCGTCGCGCTACCTGAACGACCGGCGGCTGCCCGACAAGGCGATCGACCTCATCGACGAGGCGGGCGCGGCGGCCAAGCTCAAGACGAGCAAGATCAAAGGGTCCAAGCGGCGCGTGCGCAGCAAGGACATCGAGAGCGTCCTGGCGACCATGGCCCGGATTCCGCCGCGGCGGGTGGAGGCCGACGATCGCGACCGGCTGGCGAGCCTGGAAGGCGACCTGAAGGCCAAGATCTACGGCCAGGACCAGGCGGTCGAGCGGGTCGCCCAGGCGATCAAGATGAACCGCGCCGGCCTGGGGCTGCCGCAGCGGCCGATCGGCGCGTTCGTGTTCGCCGGTCCGACCGGCGTCGGCAAGACCGAGCTGGCCAAGCAGCTGGCCGAGACGCTGGGGGTGCAGTTCCTGCGCTTCGACATGTCGGAGTACATGGAGCGGCACACCGTGTCGCGCCTCATCGGCGCGCCGCCCGGCTACGTCGGGTTCGACCAGGGCGGCCTGCTGACCGACGCCATCCACCAGAGCCCGCACGCCGTCTTGCTGCTGGACGAGATCGAGAAGGCGCACCCGGACCTCTTCAACCTGCTGTTGCAGGTGATGGACCATGGGTCGCTGACCGACAACAACGGGCGGAAGTCGGACTTCCGCCACGTCATCCTGATCATGACCAGCAACGTCGGCGCGCGGGAGCTGTCGCGGCGCATGCCGGGGTTCGGCGCGGCCGCCGGCGAGCGGTTCGGCGACACGGACGAGGCGTTCAAGCGGATGTTCTCGCCCGAGTTCCGCAACCGGCTGGACGCCAAGGTCGACTTCGCGCCGCTGGATCCGGCCATCATGGGGCGGATCGTCGACAAGTTCATCGCCGAGCTGGGCGCGCAACTGAGCGAGCGCAAGGTGAAGATCGAGCTCTCCGATGCGGCGCGGGCTTACCTGGCCAAGAAGGGGTACGACCCGATGAACGGCGCCCGGCCGCTCGGTCGCGTCATCCAGGACGAGATCAAGCGCCCGCTGACCGATGAGCTGCTATTCGGGAAGTTGATGAGCGGCGGCACCGTGCGCGTCGACGCCGACGGCGATCGGGTCACGTTCACCACCAAGGCCGCCTGACGACCGCCGCGACGTCCCCTTAGGGGGACCTCTGAATTCACCCCACGGGCCCCGTCGCGGCCGACCCCGACATTGACTGGGGCGACCGCGGCGGCAGGTTGCTCGATGCTGGAACGAGGCGTCCGGGAGGGCGGATCATGGCGGGTGGCGGTGAGGCGGGCCGGGAGTGGCCATGGTGGGTGGTGCTCGCGCGCGCGGTGGCGGCCGCGGTGGCGTTCTCGCTGGGATCGCTCGGATGTCTCGGAGCGGGCCCCGGCGCCGAGCCGGACGCGGGCGACGTGGGAACGGTCGGCGCGACGGGCAGCGGCGGGCGCTCGGGGACGGGCGGGGCGCCCGCGCGCGGCGGCGCACCCGCTGCCGGTG
>CAZTZM010000004.1:0-10988 GCA_964618005.1 uncultured Myxococcales bacterium | reverse complement strand
GGCGCCGGGTGGCGGACCGTCCTCCAGCAGCGCCTCGTCGGCCAGCGGCGCCTCGGCCGCCGCGCCCTGGTCGCCGCGGCTTTCAATCGTGCCGATGCCGTACTTCTCCAGCGTGTAGTAGAGCGCGCTGGTCTTGATCCCCAGGAGCCGCGCGGTCTCGGTCTTCACGCCGCCGCTCTTGTCGTACGCGCGCTGGATCAGCTGCCGCTCCAGATCCTCCAGCAGATCGGGGAGCGACATCTCGCCGCCCGGCAATGCCAGCGCGTTCTCGGGCAGGCCGCCGCGCACCGACGGCGGCAGCGCGCCGGTGTCGATGGCCGTCCCCTCGGCGAACACCAGCGCCTGCTCGATCACGTTCTCCAGCTCGCGCACGTTGCCCGGCCAGGCATAGAGGCCCAGGCGCGCCAGCGCCGCCTCGGTGTTGCCGTGGCGCGGATCGATGGCCGGGTTCGTGCGCGGCGCCAGCTTGGCGATGAAGTGCGCCGTCAGCCGCGGGATGTCGTCCTTGCGATCGCGCAGCGGCGGCACCTCGCAGGGGACGACGTGCAAGCGGTAGAACAGATCCTCGCGGAACCGCCCGGCGGCCGCCTCGGCGGCGATGTCCCGGTGGGTGGCCGACAGGACGCGCACGTCCACCTTGATCGTCTCCTCGCCGCCCACGCGCTCGAACTCGCGCTCCTGCAGCACGCGCAGCAGCTTCAGCTGCAACGCGGGCGTCACGTCGCCGATCTCGTCGAGGAACAGCGTCCCCTTGTCGGCCAGCTCGAACCGCCCCAGCTTGCGCTTCACCGCGCCGGTGAAGGCGCCCTTCTCGTGCCCGAACAGCTCGGACTCGAGCAGCGTCTCGGTCAGCGCGCCGCAGTTCACCTTCACGAACGGTCCGGCCGCGCGCTTCGACCGCGCGTGGATGGCGCGCGCCACCAGCTCCTTGCCGGTCCCCGATTCGCCGTGGATGTAGACCGACGCGTCGGTGGGCGCCACCTTCTCGATGGTCTGGAACACGGCGCGCATGGCGGGCGTCTCGCCCACGATCTCGGCGAAGCGGTAGGTCCGCGCGGCGTCGTCGCGCAGCGCCGCGCTCTCGGCCTCGGCCCGTTCGCGCGCCCGCCGCTCGGCCCGCAGGTCCAGCGCGCGCGCCACCTTCAGCCGCACCACCTCGGGCGCGAACGGCTTCTGCAGGAAGTCGAACGCTCCGACGCGCATCGCCTCCACGGCGGTCTCGACCGTCCCGAAGGCCGTCACGATCATGACGGGGCAGTCGGGATCGCTCTCGGCCACGGCCCGGACGACCTCCAGGCCGCTCTTGCCGTCCATCTTCAGGTCGGTGATGACGAAGTCGATCCCGCCCCGGCCGGCGGCGTGGCGCTTCAGCCCGTCGTCGCCCGAGGTGGCCAGCAGCGGCTCGTGCCCCATCCGGCGGACGGTGGCCCCCAGCCCCTCGCGCATCGTCTCGTTGTCGTCGATGATGAGGACGCGCGCCATCTCGGTTAGCCTACCCCCGTCTCAAAATGTCACACAAGCCCTCGCCCCTCGACCTCATCCGTCCCGCCGTCCGCGCCATGCCCGGGTACACCCCCGGCGAGCAGGTCGCGGACCTGACCAAGCTCAACACGAACGAGGGCGCCTACCCGCCGTCGCCGCGGGTGCTGGCCGCCGTCGCGGCGCTGACGCCCGACAACCTGCGCCTCTATCCCGACCCGGTCAGCACGCGCCTGCGGACCGCCGCCGCCGCGCTGTTCGGCGTCACGCCGGCGCAGGTGCTGGCGGGCAACGGCTCGGACGACTGCCTGACGATCCTGTACCGCGGCTTCCTCGACCCGGGCGAACGCGTCGCCTGCCCGTGGCCGACCTACGGCCTCTACGACACGCTGGCGGCGCTGCAGGGGGCCGAGCTTCTGCGCGTGCCGTTCGTGGTCAAGGGACGCCGGTTCGCGCTGCCACCCGGGCTGACGCAGCAGCGCGCGAAGATGATCATCCTGGCCAACCCGAACAACCCGACCGGGACGATGATCCCGGTCGCCGACCTGCGCGCGCTGTGCGATGCCGCCCCCGAGGCGATCGTGGTCGTCGACGAGGCGTATATCGACTTCGCGCTGGTCGACGGGCTGGATGCCAGCGTGCTGCCGGTGCTCGACCAGCACCCCAACCTGATCGTCCTGCGCACGCTGTCCAAGGCCTACAGCCTGGCGGGGGCGCGCGTCGGGCTGCTGTTCGCCGCGGCGCCCCTGGTGGCGATGCTGACCAAGGTGAAGGACAGCTACAACCTGAACGCGCTCAGCCAGGCGATCGGCGTCGCCGCGCTGGAGGACCGCGCGTACTGGCAGGACTGCGTCGGGCGCACGCTCGGCGAGCGCCGCCGCCTGGAGGCCGCGCTGGCCGCCATGGGCCTGACCTGGCCCGAGTCGGGCGCCAACTTCCTGATGGTCGAGGTCGGCCCGCGCGCCGAGCAGATCTACCTCGCGCTGAAGAGCGCGGGCGTCCTGGTCCGCTGGTGGGCCGCCCCCGAGCTGCGGACGCAGCTCCGCATCAGCGTCGGCAAGCCCGCCGACAACGACCGACTGCTGGCGTTGCTGAAGCCGCTGCTGTAACCCGCGGCGATCAGAACGAGACGCCATTGCTGCTGTGGACGTGCGTGTTCGAGGTGAGGAGAAAGCCGAGCCCCACCAGGCCCACCAGCAGACCGGAGCCCAGGAGGATCGCCGAGGCGACCTGTTCCTGGTGGCTCGGGCTGGACGCCGGGTAGGTCGCGCTGTCGGACTGCTGTTGCAGCTCGCCGCCGACGAACAGCGCGATCACCCCGCCGAGCCCCAGCGCAAGGCCCACGTTCCTGCTCGCCGAGGAGGCGGGGTGCACGTCGAGGCTCACGCTGCCCCACTGCTCCTGCGTGAGATCGAAGTTGGCGCTGGGGACCACACCCTCGCCGCCGATCCGGTAGATGGCGTTGCGCGGAAGCTTCTGCCGGCAGGGCGCCGTGCAGACCGGATACGACGCCTCGCCCACCACGCGCTCGATCTGAACCGGGCGCCCGTGGCTGTGCAGTGTCACCCAGACGCCGTCGTCGACCGGCGGGGGCGGGGGCGCGGCCCCCGTCCAGTCCCGCGGACCGCCGCCACCCGTCCAGTCCCACTGCGCGTACGCCGGCGCGCTCACCAGCTGCGCCGCGAGAAGCACCCCCAGCCAAGCATGCCGTCGGGTCATGTCGTTCGCGGTGGATAAGCAATCAACAAGCCAGCGCATCTTGCCCGAGATCCGCGGGTCCGGTGCGCCGAGACCCTGACGGCGATGTCGTGGTTTTCGGGTCAGAACTCCAGCCCGCGCGGCGTCAACACGATCGCCGGGCGCTTGTGGCGTGGCGCCTCGGGCGCGCTCGAGAACGTGGCGCCGTTGCTGCTCCTGACCTCGGTCGAGCAGGTGAGCACCAGCACCAGACCGATCACGCCCGCCGCCAGCCCGGAGATCAACAGGCCCTCGGGAACGGTGTACTGGCCCTGGCTCGCCGGTGGGCCATCAGGAAAGCCCTCGAGTCCGACGGCGGCGAAGTAGAGGCTACCCACCACGGCGGTCGCGTATCCGGCGATTCCCAGCCCGATTCCGAGGCTCCTCCGCGTCGAGAACCCGGCCTTCACGTCCAGCCGGACCCACCGCTCCGCGGAGAGATCGAAGCTCTGACTGGGCGTGATCCCGTCGCCCGCGATCCGGTAGGTGCCGTCGCGCGGGAGTCTCTGCTTGCAGGGCGCCGCGCACACCGGGATGGCTTCGCCGTTCTGGATGCGCTCGATCCGGACAGCGCTGTCGTCCGTGTGGAGCTCGACCCAGACGCCGCTCTCCTGAGCGTAAACCGGCGCCGCGATGAGCTGCGCCGCGACCAGCGCCCCCATCCATGACCGCCACCGAGACATGCCGGCCCGACAACGCAAGTGCCGGGCCAGGCCGGCGCGCGCGCCGGTCGACGCGCCGGCGGCGCCGATTGGTGAAAATTGAACGTCTGCTCGTTCGAAATTGCGCGTGCGGCGGCGGCGCTCAGATGGCCGCGCAGCGATCCATGACGACGCTCTCGGTGTCGCCGTCGATCGTCACCTCGGCCGTGCCGCAACCGGTGATCGTGACCGTCGCCGACTTGCCGTCAGCCTTGCCGCCGGACACGGTGCCGGTCAGCGAGCCGGACGCTGCGCAGTTGCAGTGGGTCGTCCAGGTCAGGTTCTGGGGCGTCAGCGACACCGCGTAGCCAGCCAGGTGGTGCGTCACCACCAGCGTCCCGCTGGCGATCGTGAAGTCGGCGCGCGAGCTGCCCGTGATCGCCAGCGGCGTGCTGGTCGCGGTGCCGATGTCGAACAGCGTGCGGCCGCCCGGCCCGGTCAGCACGCGCTCCATCCCCGGCACCGCGAACGTGAAGCCGTCGGCGGTGCGGGTCAGAGTCTGGCCGCCGCCCGGCGACGACACCGCCAGGGTCCCGCCGTACGGGCCGGTCACGGTGAAGCTGGCGGTCCGGGTGACCGAGTCGGGCGCGGCGGATAGCGAACAGGCCGCCGTGTCGGTGAAGGTCAGCGTGACCGAGCCGTCGAGCGTGGCGATGCCGAACCCGCAGTCGCTGAAGCTCTCCGTCCGCACGCCGTCGCCGCAGGTCGAGAACGAGAACGGGAAGCACGACGCCGCGTACGCCGACGGCTCAATGGCGTTCAGCGCCCGCCGCCACAGGGGCCCCCGCAGTTCGTCGGGCGCGCGCAGGATCGGCAGCGCGGGCAGCATCGCCGTGGCCGACGAGCCGTTGGCCGCCTCGTCGGCGCTGGCCATCACCTCGCCCACTGAAGCGCCAATCTGCCCCTGATAGTCGTCATCCGCCTTCCGGCACCCAGCCGCCAGCGCCACCAGCACCGCCGCCGTCAGGAAGCCCGTCTTCGATCCCGCGCGCGTCGCCATCTGATGCTCCTTCGTCGCAATGTCGCGATCTCTGGAGCAGCAGACCCGGCAGCAGCCAAAAACTGAAAGCACCGGCGGTTACGTGCCGGACGTCACGCGGCTCAGTTCTTGATCAGGGTGAAGTCGTCCAGCGTGACCATGCCGCTGGTCGTCGTGGCGCCCACCTCGCAGGTCCCGTTCGTGACGGCGATCCCGGTCAGCGACAGCTTGGTCCAGGCGGTGCCGCCAGAGACCGACGTGCTCAAGTCGGTGCCGCCGAAGCCCTTCGCGTACAGCGTGCCGGTCGCCGTCCCCTTGGCCCACACCGACAGCGTGTAGGTGCCGTTCGGAACGCTGCCGATCTTCTGATCGACCGTCGAGGTGTTCGACAGCTGCCAGGCGAAGTTGCCGGTGTGGTTGCCGGTCACGTCGGCGCCGGCGGTGGTGGTCCACCCCTCGGGCGGGTTGGTCGCCACGCGGTCGGCCTCGAAGCTGGGGTTCAGCACGAAGTTGTTGTTCGGCCCGACGGCGTACGTGCCGGCGGCGGCGTTGATCGACCACTCGCTCAGCGATTGCATGGCGGGCGCCGTGCCGGTGAACGTCAGCGGCATCCACTGGTTGTAGCCGATGCCGTTTCCGGCGAAGTCGGCCCAGCGGTCACCGCCGAAGATGACCAGGCTTTGCGTCGTGCCCTTCACGGTGATGAACAACCCCGTCTGCGTCACGTGGCTGAAGTCGAGGTCGGTGTTCCCCATGACGGCCTCGGTGCCGTACGGACCCAGGATGTTCGTCGCCGAGATGCAGTAGGTGTGCGACGCGTTCCAGCCGTGCAGGTCCGACGAGCAGGCGTAGTAGTGCCCGTTGTACTTGAACATGGCGTTCCCCTCGCGGCCCGCCCCGTTGTAGATGCGCGTGGCCGGCTGCGCCTGCAGGAAGTCGGCCGGCCGCAGCGGGACGACGTAGACGTTGCTGCGGCCATTGAGGCTGGAGCAGAGGACGTAGGCCGACCCGTCGTCGTCGGTGAACACCGACTGGTCGCCGCAGTTGTTGTTGGTGACGTTGGTGATCACCGCCTGCGTGCCGGCCACCGTGAACGGCCCGGCCGGCGTGTCGCTGGTGGCGAAGAACTGCTCCGTGTCGGGCGAGCCCAGGTACTGGCCGACGATGACGTACTTCTTCGTCGTGGCGTTATAGGTGGCGCCCACGCGCCCGATCCAGGTGGAGGTCGACATGGTCAGCTTGGCCGCCATGCTGGCGTACGTGAGCGCGTTCCCCTCGAACTTCCAGTGCGCGAGATCGGTCGACGAGTAAACCGGGATGGCGACGAACGTGGTGTCCGAGTTGTTGTTGGTCGGGTTCGCCGCGTACGTCGCCGCGCCCTCGTACTGCACGCCGTACCAGTAGTACGTGCTGCCCACGGTGAGCACACCGCCCCCCTGCGAATAGATGGGGTTGCCCGAGGTGTCCTTCCAGAACACGTCGTTGTCGATGATGGCCGCCGTGCCCGACGTGCCGGCCGCGGCGCCGCCCGTCCCCGGCGCGCCGCCCGTCCCCACGCTGCCGCCGGTTCCCGGGCTGCCACCCGTCCCGTGGACACCACCGGTCCCGGGCGTTCCGCCGGTTCCGGGCGTTCCGCCGGTCCCGGGCGTTCCGCCGGTTCCAGCGCTGCCCCCGGTCCCCGGCGTCCCCCCGGTCCCCGGCATCCCGCCGGCTCCTGGGCTGCCACCCGTCCCGATCGCCCCGCCGGTCCCCGGCGTACCGCCCGTGCCAGGGCTGCCGCCCGTCGCCGGCGACCCGCCGGACCCGGAGCCCCCGGTCCCAGCGGTCGTCCCCCCCTGCCCGGATCCCATCTGGCCCCCGTCCGGCGATGAACACGCCGCGGCAAGGGCCAGACAACCGACCAGCGCCACCAGGCTTGACGTCTTCACGCCCCTAAACAGGGACGAGATCGCGCCAACTGGTGCACCGGGGGGGGGGACGTGAATCCCCCTGCGCCGGTCAGAAGTCGAACTTGCCGAAGGCGCCGAGCTCTTTGAACGCCAGGACGAGGCGCGCGGTGATCCCCTTCTCGCCGATGTGCAGCCAGCCGCGCGGGTCGATGTACTTCTTGTTCGGCTTGTCGGGACCCTCGGGGTTGCCGATCTGCGACAGCAGGTAGGCGCCCTTCTCGTCCATGAACTGCTTGATCGGGTGGGTGAAGGCCCACTGCGTGTCGGTGTCGATGTTCATCTTCACGACGCCGTTGTAGACCGCCTCGGTTTTCTCCTCGGGCGACGTGCCCTCGCCGCCGTGGAACACGAAGTTCACCGGCTGCGGCGACTTGGTCTTGCGCTGCTCCTGGATGAACTTCTGCGAGTCGCGCAGGATGGTCGGCTTCAGCTTCACGTTGCCCGGCGCGTAGACGCCGTGCGTGTTGCCGAACGACGCCGCCACGGTGAAGCTGCCGATCGGCTCCAGCTTGTCGTAGGCCTTCAGCACGTCCTCGGGGCTGGTGTACAGCTTGGCGTGGTCGGTGCCGGAGTTGTCGACGCCGTCCTCCTCGCCGCCGGTGATGCCGAGCTCGATCTCCAGCGTGGCGTTCATCTTCGCCAGCCGGGTCAGCGTGCGCGCGCTGATCTCGATGTTCTCGTCGATCGGCTGCTCCGACAGGTCGAGCATGTGCGAGCTGAAGAGCGGCTCGCCGGTGCGCGCGAAGTACTCCTCGCTGTGCGCGATGACGCCGTCGACCCAGGGGAGGATCTTCTTGGCGCAGTGGTCGGTGTGCAGCACGACCGGCACGCCGTAGGTCTTGGCCAGCGTCCGCACGTGGTGGGCGCCCGCGACCGCGCCCATGATCGACGCCGCTTGCGCGCTGTTGTCCAGCGTCTTGCCGCCGTAGAACTGCGCGCCGGTGTGCGAGAGCTGGATGATGATCGGCGCCTTGGCCTCCTTCGCCGCGGCCATCGCCGCGTTCGCGGAGTCCGACCCGATCACGTTCACCGCCGGCAGCGCAGCGCGTGCCTCTTTACAATAGGCAAACAGCTCTTTGAGCGCGTTGCCAGTGATGACCCCGGGAGAAAGCTTCAAGTTCGCCATGCGCGCGGCAGTATAGCCGGACGACGGCGGCCCGGACCGAAACTTTTACCGTCCGCGGAGCGCCCGCAGGCGCCGCACCGGCCCCCAGACCCGGTGCAGATCGACCTGCGTCACCCGATGGGGAGCAGCCGCGGCGGCCACGCCCGCCGCCCGGGGGATGATCAGATCGGTGGACGCCTGCAGCGGCGCATAAAAGACGTCAGCCGGAAACAAATCGACCGGCAGGAAATGGGTGGTCGGGTCGCGCATCCCGACCAGCGCCGACTGCGCCTGCCCGGGCATGAACGGGGTCGGCGCGTCGAGCGAGACCGTCCGAACCGTGAGCGGCGTCGAGAAGCTGGTCCCGTCGGCCCAGAACAGCCAGCCCCCCGCGTAGGTGACCAGGATGTCCTGGCCGGGCGCGAACACGTCCACGCAGGCCCCGAAGTTCGAGAAGCTGTTCTGCGCGCCGGTTCTGGGATCATAGCTGCCGACCAGCATCGACAGCGGATCACCCGGGTCGCAGGCCAGTGAGTCGGCGCCGCTGTCGATCTCGACCCCGTCGTTCCCGGCCGCCTGGACGGTCAGCACCTGCGGGCCGGTGAGGGTCTTGTTGTGCGCCAGCGTGATGGCGTTCAGGACCGTGAAGTAGGCCGACAGATCGATCGTCGTGGGGCAGTTCTGCTGCACCTGCAGCGCCTCCAGCGATTGCCGCGCGGCGCTGCCGAAGCTCTCGTTGACCACGCCGACGTTCCCCTTGGTCATCGCGTCGGCCAGATCCGCGTCCAGGGTGGCCGGCTGGTCGGCCGCCGCGGCGAACACGTCCGGATCGTTCAGCAGGTCGACGAGCTGATCGATGTCCGACTGCACGAAGCAGTCGAAGGAGGCCTGCGCCTGCGACTCCGACAGCAGCTGCCGCTCGACCAGCACCAGCCGGACGTTCGGGTTCTCGTGCGCCACGGTGCTCGACGTGGCGGTGCCGTGATAGTTGAAGGCGTTCATCTCGTTCTCGATCGGGGTCTCGATCTGCTGGATCTCGGACGCCGAGAACGCGTTCCCGGGCGTTTCGCCCGCCAGCAGGGCGGCGTTCCAGCGCGCCTTGAAGGATTCGATCGAGGCCAGCGGGTCGGGCTTGGCGCTGATTCCCGGCGACAGGTGGCAGCTGTCGTCAGGCTGCTGGTACGCCGCGATGAACGCCGCCTTCAGCGCGTCGAACATCGGGCCGCTGTCGACGGCGCCGTCCGGACCGGCGATGCCGGCGTCCGAATCCGAGCCCGAGTCGTCGACGCAGTCCTCGGTGTAGGTGCCGATGATCTTCCCCTGCAGCGGGCTGACGGAGGTGTCGATCCCTTCGTCGATCACCATCACGTTCTGCTGCCGCTGCCCGCTGGGGCTGGGACTGCTGCCGCCGCAGCCGGCGGCCAGCGCCGCGCACACCACGACCAGGACACCTCGCGACCGGTTCATGCCGCCTCTCCTTGTACGCGTCTTCGTACGATTTTTGGCTATTGAAGCAATGTGAACGCGCGGTTACTTTCGGGCGCCCAGGCGTCTTTGTTGTGCCGGGCGAACCGCAGCAGGTGGGCGAAGCCGCGCGGCGTGAGCGCGCCCACGATCAGCGTGTAGCCGCTGGGGGCGCGCGGATCGGGGACCAGCGCGCGGTACGCGTGGTCCTGCAGCGGCGGCAGCTTGGGGAAGCCGGGCGTCCGCTCCAGCGCCGCGGCCAGCGCGTTCAGCGGCCCCGCGCCGACCAGAACCAGATCAAAGCGCGCCCGGTCGGCGGCGGTCACGTCGCGGTCCGCCTTGACGCCGAACTTGGCCGCCACCATCGGCCCCCAGTCGGCCATGGCGGTGGCCAGATCGCGCGACGCCGTGACCGCCTCGGGCGCGCCGTTCGTTCCGTAGATATAGAGATGGGGGCGCTGGCGCGGGACGCTCTTGCTGGCCAGGCCCGGGATGGCCTCGCCGGGCGGCGGCGGTGACAGCGGCGTCCGGGGCGCCGCCGGATCGCGCCTGATGGCGGCCAGCGTCCGCAGCAGGTTGGCGTCGCGGTAGGCCGGCACCCAGGCGGCGTGCCCGACGCCGGGGTACTCCGTGTAGTGGACGTTCTTGCCCAGCCAGCCGAGCGCCTTGTAGCGCGCCACCATCCTGCGCGAGTCCTCGACGGAGACAGTCGGATCCTGGTCGCCGTGGAAGATGAAGACCTGCTGGTGCGCGGCGTTGGCGGCCACGGCCAGCGGCGAGATCGCGTCGAGCCGATCGAGATCGTAGAGCGCGGTGTCGGGCGGGTGGATCATCCGGCGGAAGTCGGTGATGCCGCAGACGACGCCCAGCGCCGCGAACAGCTCCGGGTGGCGCAGGCCGATGGCCCAGGCGGCGCCGCCCCCCATCGACAGGCCGGTCAGCGTGATGCGGTCGGGATCGATCGGGTAGGCGCGGCGCACGTCGGCGATCGCGTGCATCACGTCGTCACCGCCCAGGCCGTCGTAGCCCATCAGCTCGCCGCGTCCCAGCGGCGACACCACGAACGCCGGCACGTCGGGGAGCGGGAGGCGGTTGCGCGACGCCTCGGCGTCGGTCTCACCCGGCCGGTTGTCGAGCCCGAACACCCGCCGCAGGTTGTGCTTGTGGTCGGAGAAGGCGCCGTGCAAGGCGACGATCAGCGGCCACGTCCGCTTGGGCTCGCGCTTCGGATCGTAGCCGCGCGGCACGTAGAGCGCGTACGGCTGCAGCGTGCCGTCCCACTCGGCGCGGTAGGCCTTGACCAGCTCGCCCGTCGCGCCCCGGTAGGGATCCTCGCCGGCGGCGACGCGCTCGGCATAGGCCTGCGCGGTGGCCAGCGTGTCGCGCACGAACGCCTCGTCGCGCGCCGGGACGGTCACGTGGGCGCGGCGCTGGTCGGCGTCCTCGACCAGCCGTTCGATCGACGGCAGCGTCACCTCGCGCACCACCGGCGATTGGCCGGCGGCCGCGGCGCGCGCCCTGGCGATGGCGGCCAGCGCGCCGGCCCGCAGCGCGTCCACGTCATCGGCGGCCGC
>CAZTZM010000003.1:0-12053 GCA_964618005.1 uncultured Myxococcales bacterium | reverse complement strand
CCGCCGGTGGCCACCTCGTGGTGGAACACCTCGACCGGGATGCCCACCTTCTCGAGCGTCACGGCCATGTCGGCGCGCAGGTCGTGCAGCGTATCGGTCGGCGGAACCGGGAAGTACCCGCCCTTGTGCGGCGGCTTGTACCCGAGGTTCGGCCCCTCCTCGCGATCGGTGTTCCAGCGACCCTCGATCGAGTCGACCACGTAGCTGGAGCGGTTCGGCCCCTCGGAGTAGCGGACCTCGTCGAAGATGAAGAACTCGGGCTCGGGACCGAAGTACGACGTGTCACCGATCCCGGTCGACTTGAGGTACGCCTCGGCCTTGGCCGCGATGGTGCGCGGATCGCGCGAGTACGGCTGCTTGGTGATCGCGTCGACGATGTCACAGGTCAGCGACAGCGTCGGGAGCTTGAAGAACGGATCCATCACCGCCGACCCGGCGTCCGGGATGAAGATCATGTCGGAGGCGTGAATCGGCTGCCAGCCGCGGATCGAGCTGCCGTCGAAGAAGTAGCCGTCCTTGAATACGTCGACCTCGAGCTTCGCGATCGGCATGGTGGTGTGCTGCCAGATGCCGAGCAGATCGACGAACTTGAAGTCGACCATCTGCGCGCCGCTCTTCTCTGCCAGTTTCAAGGCCTCAGCTGGAGTCATTTACGTTCCCCTATTGCGATGAAGGTGGTTGTTGTGGTCCCGAAAATCCTGCTGCCGCTAGAGCGCGTCTTCGCCGCGTTCGCCGGTGCGGATGCGGATGGCCTCGTCGACGGAGGTCACGAAGATCTTTCCGTCTCCGATCCGGCCGGTGCGCGCGACCGACATGATCGCCTCCACCACGTCACGCACGATGTCGTCCTTGACGACGATCTCGATGCGAACCTTCGGCACGAAATCGACGACGTAGGCAGACCCGCGGTAGACTTCCTTCTTACCGCCCGTCCGACCGAAGCCTTTCACCTCGTAGACGGTCATACCCTGGACCCCTACCTCGCGAAGGCGATCCTTCACATCGTCCAGCTTGAACGGCTTGATGATGGCTTCGATCTTCTTCATGTGCCCTCACGCTATCGCGTCAATGTTTCGTACCCGTTTCGCAGCAGTTAAATCGTCGTAACCCTGGCCCGTCAAGCACAAAGGCCGGCTGCGACGCTCAGCCCGCGCGCAGAGCGCCGATCAGCTCGCGAACGTCGCTGATCCCGTCTGCTTTCAGCCGCTCGGTGAGGTCCCGCACGATGTGTCCCGAGGTGTCGGGATCGACAAAGCTCTGCGTGCCGATCTGGACCGTGCTGGCGCCGGCGAGGAAAAACTCGATCGCGTCGGTCGCGTCCTGAATGCCGCCGATCCCCGAGATCGGCAGCGGCACGCCGGCGCGCTTGACCTGGAACACCATCCGCAGCGCGATCGGCTTGATCGCCGGCCCCGACAAGCCGCCGAAGATGGTGGCGATCTTCGGCTTGCGCGTGCGCGCATCGATCGCCATGCCCGTGATGGTGTTGATGATCGACAACCCGTCGGCGCCGCCGTCGGCGGAGGCCTTGGCCAGCGCCACGATGTCGGACGTGTTGGGGGTCAGCTTGATCCAGAGCGGCTTCTTGATGACCTCGCGGCAGGCGCGGACCAGGTCGCGCAGCACGCGCGGGTCGGTGCCGAACTCGATGCCGCCGGCCTTGATGTTCGGGCAGGAGACGTTCATCTCCAGGCCGTCGACGCCGTCCAGCCGGTCGAGCCGCGCACCGCAATCGACGTACTCGTCGAACGTGGTGCCGAAGAAGTTCACCAGCACCCGCGTTCCACAGCTCCGCAGATAGGGAAGCTTCTCCGTCTCGAACCCCTCGACGCCGACGTTCTCGAGGCCGATCGAGTTGAGCATCCCGGAGGCGGTCTCGCAGATGCGCGGCGTCGCGTTGCCGAACCGCGGCTTGGGCGAGATCCCCTTCGTGACCAGGCCGCCGAGCGCACGCAGGTCGGTCAGCCCCTCGAACTCCTTGCCGTAGCCGAAGGTGCCGGAGGCGGTCAGGACGGGGTTGCGAAACGCGATCCCGCCAGTCTGGATGGCGAGGTTGACGCTCATGCCGGGCAAGCCGCCGGGGCGACGTGAGCCTGGGTCACGACGTCGAGCACGTCCGCCGCGTCGAACACGGGGCCGTTGCTGCATACATAACGATAGGGGCGCGACCGCGCCGGCACCGCGCACCCTAGGCAGACGCCGATGCCGCAGGCCATCTGCTCTTCGAGCGAGATGAAGCAGGGAACGCCCGCGTCGCGTGCCAGCCGCGCCACCGCCCACAGCATCGCGTTCGGACCGCAGCTCATGACACGCACGGGCCGGCCCCGATGCTCGGCCAGCCGCGCCCCGAGCGCGCGGGTCACGAGGCCCTTCTCGCCGACGGCGCCGTTCTCCGTGGTCAGGAACAGCGAGAGGCCCATCGCCTTCATCTCGTCGAGCAACACCAGATCGGGCGCGCCGCGACCGCCATAGATCATTTCACTTCGGTCGACGTCGTGTTGCGCGGCGGCCAGCGTCGCTTGCATGTAGAGGGGCGGCAAACCGACCCCGCCGGCGACCAGCAGGTCGGTCGTGTCGGCGCTCGGGGCGGGAAAATTCGTGCCCAGCGGGCCCAGCACATCGACGATCGCGCCCGGCAGAGATTGCTCCAGCAGAGCCGTGCCTCGCCCGACCGTCTTGGCCAGGATCTCAGCTCGACCGCCGTCGCCGACCGACATCAGCGAGAAAGCGCGGGGCAAAAGTGGGTCACGCCCCCAAGCCCCTCGAATCATTACAAATTGTCCAGGCTTGGCCCCCGCCAAAGATTCGCAGCCGCTGAGCTGCAAAACGAAGTAGCCACCTCCAAGTACCCGGTTTTCCGATATTTTTGCCTGAAAATAATGCACGGTCCCGCTGGGGTTCTTCTACCCCGAACTGGCCGGAATTGCCCTCTTATTCTTGCAGGGGCCCGAGACCTGTGTTAGTGACCGAACTCTAAAGGGGCGCCGCCAATGGACTTCATGTTCGAAGACGAGGTCGACGAAGTCGGGTCGGACGTCGAGGCATATTGCCCCAAGTGCAAGGGCGATACCACGCACGTCGTGATCTCGAAATACGAAGACGAGATCCGCCGGGTCCAGTGTAACCCGTGCGGGGACGTCCACTCATTCCGCAAGCCACGCGGTGACGTCGAGGACGATGTGCCTGAGCCCATCGCCGCGAAGAAGCGGGCGATGATGAAGAAGCTCACGTTCGACGAGTTCTTCGCCAAGCACAGCGATAAGAACGCCAAACCGTACGAGTTCCGCGAGCACTATCACGAGAACGTGATCGTGACGCACCCCAAGTTCGGCAAGGGGTTCATCTCGGAGATCCTCTCGGACAGCAAGGCCGAGGTGACATTCAAGGACTCGCGGCGCGTGCTGGTGCACAACCGCAAGGACATGCCCGGGCTGCCGCTGGCGGCCGAGGGCGACGGCCACCCCTCCGACACCAAGATCTCCAAGCTCACCAACGGCAAGATCACCAAGCCCGCGTCCACGAAGGGCAAGCCGGCCAAAGAGGCGGCCAAAGAGACTCACCACGCCGCGAAGGAATCGGCCAAGGAGAGCCACGCGGGGCACGCGCACGCGGCGAAGGAAACCCACGCGGCGAAGGAAGCCCACGCGGCGAAGGAAGCCCACGCGACGAAGGAAGCTCGGCCGGCGGCGAAGGCCGCGACTGCCAAGGCTTCCGCTGGCCGGTCCCACGCGCCGGTGAAGACCTCGCCGGCCGCCAAGGCGCCGGCCCGCACGGCCAAGCCGGCTCGCCCGGTCCGGGTCGCCCCGCGCACCCGCAACGCCGCCGCCGGGAAGCGCCCCGCCAAGGCCGCCAAGCGCGGCAAGAAGTAACCCGGCCGGCCCCAGGCTCGGCCGCGCGCCTCGACCAGCGTCTACTTCACCAGGAAGACGTAGAGGTCGTAGAGGGCGTGCGTGTAGACCGCGATCGCGAATCCACGGTACCAGTAGAGAAGGCCGAAGCAGATCCCCGCCAGCACGCGGAACAGGAAGATGCCCACGTGCAGCGGGTCGCCGTAAGGCGGGATGTGGTGCATGGCCGAGAACAGCACCGCTGACAACACGAGCGCGATCAGGAACGCCACCCAGCGCCGCATCCCCAGCGCCTTCTCCAGCAGCAGCACGATCCCGGTCAGGATGCCCAGGCGGAACACGGTCTCTTCGTAGACGCCGGCGCCCAGCGACATCACGATCCGCGTGCCAAAGCCCTGATGGGCGACGAAGCCCCCTCCCCCGCCGGCCAGCTGCGGTGAGATCCCCAGCCCACGGGTCATCACGAAGACGATCAGCGAGCCCATGGTCAGCGCGTAGATGGCGCTCTCGATCAGCACCGGCAGGATGAGGTGAGGATTGAAGCGCTGCTTGTGCCGCAGCACGGACACGGCGATCGCGAACGCGGTGGCGACCGCGAACGTGTAGGCCAGGTAGCTCCCCGTCGAAAGGCCCAGGTTCCGGAACAGGAAGACGGTCAGGAAGTCCGCGCCGTTCAGGACCGGCAGCGTGAACAGGACGCCGATCTGGTAGATGAGGAAAAGCGGAAACACCAGCACCAGGCTGGTGAGCAGGTTCCTGGGATCGGCGCCGCCCGCTTTTTTCATGGCCATTGGCGTGTCACCGGCCGCGCCGGATGGTCCGGCGCTCGGGGGGGTGGCCCGCCTTCTTGTCCTTCCTGGTATCTGTCTTGGGATCCAACCTGGCGATGGCGTCGGTTAATTCCTTCTTCATGCAGACGGTGTTGGTCCCGCCCCAGCTGATCGGACCCATCCGGCGGGCCCGCAGTCCGCGCAGGGCCGGAAGCGCCCGCACGTCGCCCAGCTCGGCCAGCTTCGTAACCCAGTCTCGCTTTTCTTCGCAGGTCGACGCCTTCTTCAGCTCCAGGATGTCCAGCGAGACGCGGTCGACGCGCGACCCCTGATCGAGGTCGACCAGCGCCTGAGCGGCGCGGCGGCGCTTGTCCAGGTCGGCCCCTTCGTTGGCGACCTTGGCCAGAATGTCGGCGGCCGGCGCGCCGATCTTGTCGATCAGCAACGTGAGCGCGGCGTCGCCCAGCTTGGGATCGGACAGCATCGCGTCGACGTGGCCGAGCAAGACCGGATCGCCCCGGAACCCCGCATCCAGCGCGATCGCCTGGCCGTAATCGTCGAGCGCCTCCGGGCGCTTGTCTTCGGCGTAGGACACGCGCCCCAACATATAGCGCACGCGCGCGTCCTTCGGCCGGGCGGCCAGCAGCGTCTCCAGCGCGCGCCGGGCGGCGCCGGTGTCGCCGTCCTCCAGGCGGGACTCGACCTTCTTCATCTCGGCGGCCAGATCCGGCGGCGGCGGCGCCGGACGGATGGGCGCGATGGTCAGCGTCGGGTGGTGGCGCGCCATCCGGTGCTTCACCGCCAGGCCCCCCACCGCCAGCGCCAGGACCACGACGCCGGTGGCGATCCGCCGGCCGGCGCTCCCCGACGACGGTGGGGGAAGGTCCATCGCCGTCGCGTCGGCCTCGATCCCCGCGGCCACGGCCACCTGCGCCTCGGCGTCGTCCAGCGCCTGCATGAACGCCGCGGCGGTGGCGAAGCGGTGGTCACGCGACTTCTCCATCGCCTGCAGGACTGCCAGCTCGATCGGCAGCGGCACGTCGACGGCCGGGTTGACCTCGCGCATGCGCGGCGGCGCGTGCGCCAGGTGCATGGAGATGATCTTGACCTTGTCCTCCGACTCGAACGGCCGGCGGCCGGTCAGCATCTCGAACAGGATCACGCCCGCGGCGTACACGTCGGCGCGCGCGTCGACCGCCTCGCCCAGCGCCTGCTCGGGTGAGAGGTACTCAGGGGTGCCGAAGATGACGCCGGCCTGGGTCAGCGCCTGGCCGCCGCTCTGGGGCTCGGTCACCTTGGCGATGCCGAAGTCCAGGATCTTCACGACGTCGATCTGGCCGTCGCGCTCGACCAGCATGATGTTCTCGGGCTTGAGATCGCGGTGGACGACGCCGGCGGCGTGCGCGTGATCCAGCGCGCGCAGGATCTGGCGCTCGATCGCCAGCGCCCGGTCGAGCGGCAGCGGCCCGGCGGCGATCGCCGCCGACAGGGAGGTGCCGGCCAGGAACTCCATCGCAAGGAACAGCGACCCCTCGGCGGTCCGCCCAAAGTCGGTGACGGTGATGATGTTCGGGTGATCGAGGCGGCTGGCGGACTCCGCCTCGCGCTCGAACCGCCGGGCGAACTCCTCCTTGCCGGACAGCTCCGGCAGCAGGACCTTGATGGCCAGATCGCGGCGCATCATCGTGTGCTCGGCGCGGTAGACGGCCCCCATGCCGCCGATGCCGATCCGGGTGACGATCCGATAGCGCTCGCCGACGACCGTGCCGATGAACGGATCGGTCACGGGGGCGCCGCAGCGGGGACAGAACGTGTCCTCCAGCTGGACCGCGGCCGCGCAACCGGCGCAACTCGACATCTACCGGCCTCCCCCGGGCGAGGGCGCGGGGTGGCGGGCCAGCGCCAGCGTGGGGTCGGGGCGCACGACCGCGATCGCCTCGCGCCGCGGATCCACGAACCGGCGCAGGGCGCGGTTCACGTCGGCGGCCGTGATCTGCGCCAGCGCGGTCGGGAGGCGGCGATAGCTCATGAGCCCCAAACCGTACCCCTCGTCGAGCGCCAGCGCATCGGCGATCGACGCCTGATCGCCCAGCTCGAGCGCGCTCAGGCCGGCCAGGCGACGGGCGGCCCGGGCCGTCTCGGCGTCCGTCACGCCCCCGGCGACCAGCTGCGCCAGGATCGCGCGCACCGCCGCCACCGACGCGTCGATGCCGGCCGGGGGGCAAGCCACGGTGATCGCCAGGTAGCCCGGGTCGACGCCGGGGGCGGCGGAGGCCGTCGATCGGAAGGCCGGCGGCTGGGCGGCCGCCAGCGCTCGCTCCAGCCGACCGCCGGGCGCGGCCAGGATCTCCGCCAGCACGCCCAGCGCGGGGCGATCGGGATCGCCCGGCGGCGCGCCGGGGTAGCCGAGCACGATCTCGGCGACGTCCTTGTTCGTGGTGCCGAAGAGCTGCACGGGCTCGGTGTGCGCCGGCTCGGGCGGCGGCTCCGGCGGGGGGGAGCCGGCGGGCGCCTCCGCGAAGAGCTTGCTCAGCGTCGCCACCACCTCGCGCGGATCGACGTCCCCGACCACCGAGATCACCAGGCGCGAGACCGGGTAATGGCGCCGGTAGTGATCGAACAGGCGCATGCGGCCGAGCGCGGCCAGCGAGTCGGCGGTGCCGAACGGATCGAGCCGATACGGATGCGCGGGCCATAGCGCCGCACGAAACAGCCGCCAGGCGGCGCGGGCGGGATCGCCGTCGGCGCCGCGCGCCCGGTCGACGACCACGCGCCGGCTGCCGTCGACCTCCGCGGCGGGGAACGTCGGGCGCAGCAGGCAATCGGCCACCAGCGCCAGCCCGTGCGCGAGGCTCCCCGGGAGAAGCTCGGCGCGCAGGCCGAAGTGGTTTCGATCGGAGAAGCCGGCCAGCCGCCCGCCGGTCGCCTTGACCTCGGCGGCGATCTGCGCGGCGGAGCGGGTGCGGGTCCCGCGGTCGAGCAGCGCGGCCAGCAGCGCGGCGGCGCCGTTCGAGCCGGCGTCCTCGGCGCGCGCGCCCCCCACCCACGCGGCCTCGACGGAGATCGAGGGCGCGCCGGGCCGGCGGAGCACCAGCACGCGCAGGCCCGACGGGGCGACGACACGCACCACGTCGGCGCGGGCCGCCGCGGGCGTGGGGACCGTGGGGGCCTTTTGCGCGCGGCCCGCGGCGCCGGCCACGATCGCGTTCAGCCGCGCCGACTCGGCCGCGGCCGTGCGGCCAGCGCCGGGATCGACCACCGCCAGCGTCAGCGCCTCGGGACGCAGCAGCTTCGCGGCGGCGGCGCGCAGATCCGACGGGGTGAGCGCCGCCAGACGGGCGCGGTAACGGACACCGTCGTTGATGTCGCCCGCCACCACCGCCGACGCCCCGAGCCGGCGGGCGTGCCCCTCCGGGCCCGCCTCGCCGCGCGCCAGGTCGCTCTCCAGCGCGACGCGCGCCTGGGCCAGCTCGTCGGCGCTGACGTCGTCGCGCCCGAGGCGCAGCGCTTCGTCGATCGCCGCCTGCGCGGCCGGCTCGATCCGCTGAGGCGCCGGCGAGACGGCCAGCTCCAGCAGCGTGCCGGCGCGCGTGCGCAGGGTGAGCGCGTGCACGCCGGTGGCGACCTGGCGGTTGTCGACCAGCTCGCGCCACAACCGGGCGTCGCCCCCGCGGCCCAGCAGCGCGGCGATCAGATCGAGCGCCGCGGCCTCCTTGGGGTTGAGGGCCGGCGTGCGGAATCCGATCGCCACCTGCGGCTCGAGCCCGGCCGCCGTCGAGAGCAGCGCGTGCGGCGTCGATTCGGGCGCCGGCCCGGCGGGCAGATGCACGCCGGCGTGCCCGGGAGCAAGGCCGCCGAACGCGCGCGCCACCGCCTCGCGCGCCGCACGGGCCGCGATGTCGCCGACGACCACCACCGTCAGGTTGGCGCCGACGTAGGTCTCGGCGAAGCGCGCCGCCAGCTCGGCGGGCGTCCGCGCGCTCACCGCGGCCGGCGTCCCGAGCAGCGGCTGGCCGTGGGCATCGCCGGCGAAGATCGCGCCGCGCAGGAGGTCGGCGGCCACGTGCGCCGGGTCGGCCGCTTCGCGCGCGATCTCGGCCAGCGTGGCGGTCTTGGCGCGTTCGACCTCGGCCGCCGCGAACGTCGGCCCGGCGAGCGCGTCGGCCAGCACGTCGAGCCCCAGATCGAAGAACGGCGTCGCCACCATCACGTGGTAGACGGTCTCGTCCAGGCCGGTCCAGGCGCCCAGCGTCCCGCCGGCCGCCGCGATCTCGCGCTCGGCGGCCCCCGCTGCCCGGCGCTGCGTGCCGCGAAACACCAGGTGTTCGAACAGATGGGCGGCGCCGGCCAGCGCCGGCGGGTCGTCGGCCGCGCCGATCGACAGCCAGACCTGCACGGCGACCAGCGGCGCCGCGTGGTTCTCCTCGACGATGACGCGCACGCCGTTGTCCAGCCGCGACACCAGGCGGCTGTCGGGGCCGCCCATCGCCCCCGCCGCCACCGGGGCGTCGGCCACGGGCTGATCGACCTTTCCGGCGCCACCGAGCGAACGACAGCCCGCGAGCGGAACCACGAGCAACGACGCGAAGGCGAGCGCCGCGTGAGCGAACGGCACGGATCTCACGAGCCTCGGGAGGTTACACCATCGGTCGCGCCCTGGCGTGCCGCGGCGCACGTGAACCTCGGCCTTGTCACCACCAACCGCCGACGGGCTGAAGCGCGGGCTCCCCGGCGACGCGAATGGTTGTAGTCTTTCCCGCCGATGAAGCGACGGGCGTTCTTGCGTGGGGCGGGGCTGGCGGGGGGAGCAGCGCTGGCCTTCCCCGGCAGGCGCGCCGCAGCCACGCGACCCGGCGCGCTCGATCGCCTGCGTCAGGCCAAGATCGCCGTCATGGCGCGCCTGACCTCGATGGCGGCCGACGGGCGCGTCCTGGCCGAGGTTCCGCTGGGGGCTGGGATATCCGCGCGCCGCGCTGATCGAAGCGGCAGCCTCGGGCTGCGCGCGGCCGCCGCCGGCGGTGGCCACGACGCCGTCGATCTCTTCGCCACGTTTCAGCCCAAACCGGGCGCGCCGGCCTGGAGCCTGGCGCTGGCGCTCGACCTGGCCGCGTGGTCGCCCGAGCACTACCTGCTGCTGCCGGGGGCCTGCTACGCCGGCAACCGGTTCGAGTCGCGCTTCGTCGGGTATCCGCCGCTGCTGACCGAGCCGGCTGACATCGGGCCGCACGTCCCGCCGATCGTGACCGACATTCCGCGCCTGAACCTGCACCCCGGCCCGTCGCGGCTGGAGATCGCGGCCGCCGATCTGGCGACGCCGGCGGCGGCCGTGTTCGCGCCGGCCGCGCGGCTGGGGTTGATCATGCTGATCGATCCCGTGACCTCGATCGGCCAGACCGGGCTGACCGTGGCCGAGAACGAGGATCGGTCGCGCGGGACGATCGCGGTCAGCGCGCCGTTCTGGCGGCCGAACCGGCGCGCCTCGGGTGCCGCCCACGAACCGGCGCCGCCGCGCGCGAACCAGCCGGTCACGCTGCGCGCGCGTGTGCTGGCCTTCGACTGCGCGAGCATCGACGAGCTGTGCGCGCGGCTGTTCGCGACGCGGAAGATGCTGACCGGCCCGACCGCCCGCCCGCACACGCTGCCGTTCTCGGCGGCGTTCGCGGCGCACGAGGCGCGCGTGAACGCGCGCTGGATGCCGGCGCCCGGGCTGCTGGCGGTCGGCGCGCGCGACAGCGCCTACACGACCTGGCAGACCGGCTGGTGCGGCGGCCTGGCGGCGACCTTCCCGCTGCTCGGCGCCGGCACCGAGGAGACGCGCACCCGGGCGCGGCAGACGATCGCATTCGTCTTGGGCGGCGGCCAGTCGCCGGCTGGGTTCTTCCATGCGGTCTCGGACGGGAAGACCTGGCACGACGACGGCTTCACGGCGCCGCTGCCACCCGCGCCCGGCGACGCCGGACCGCCGCGCGCGCCGACCTACCAGCACCCGCGCTGGCATCTGGTGCGCCGGAGCGCGGACACGCTGCTGGCGCTGCTGAAGGAGATCGCCTGGCGCGACCGGCGGGGGGCCGCGGCGGGTCACAGCACGCCGGTCAGCGCGCCCGACTCGCCGTCGGCGAAGGCGGCCCGGCTGTGCGCGGACGCGCTGGCGCGGCTGTGGGAGCGCCACCGTCAATTCGGCCAGTTCGTCGACGTCGAGAGCGGCGACCTGATCGTCGGCGGCTCGACCTCGGCCGGGATCGCGCCGGCCGCGCTGGCGCGCGCGGCCGCCTACTTCAAGGAGCCGCGCTATCAGGAGATCGCCGAGCAGGCGGCCCAGCATTTCTTCGAGCGGTTCGTCGAGGTCGGGCTCACCTGCGGCGGCCCGGGTGACGCGCTCCAGTGCCCCGACAGCGAGTCGGCCGCCGGGCTGCTGGAGTCGTTCGTGACGCTGTACGAGACGACGCGCGATCGCGTCTGGATCGATCGCGCGCGCGCCACCGCGCACCTGCTGGCCACCTGGGTCATCTCGTATGACACGCCGCCCGCAGGGCCCGGCTGCGATCCCGGCGGGCGGCGCGCCACCGGCGCCGTGTTCTCGGACGTGCAGAACCGCGCGGGCGCGCCGGGCTATGTCCTGTCGTCGGGCGCGGCGCTGTTTCGGCTCTACCGCGCGACCGGCGAGGTGGCCTGGCTGGAGCTGCTGCGCGACACGGTCCACAACCTGGCGCAGTACCTGCCGGCGCCCGATGCGACGCCGCACGCGCCCGCGCGGCCGGACTGCCCGCGCGCCGACACCGCCGAGTGGGCGGAGCGGACGCGCGGCGTGGTCCCCGTGGCGGGCCTGTTCGACGCCATCGCGCTGCTGGCGTACACGGAGGTCCCGGGCATCTACGCGCAGCCGGACACCGGCTTCCTGTTCGCCTTCGATCATGTGGAGGCGCGGGTCCAGGAACGTCTAGCCGGGCGGCTGGTGCTGTCGCTGCGCAACCCGACCACCGCCGAGGCCACGGTCCGGCTGTTCGCGGAGAGCGCCGCCGACGCCGGGCTGCCCTTGCCGCCCGACGCCATCCTCGAGGCGCCGACCGCGGTGATCCCCGCGGGGACGACGCTGGAGGTGGCGGTGCCGCCGATGACCGCGCGCCGCTGACGCGCCGGCCCGCCAAACCTCCGTTCTGCTAAGATTTCGCGGTGGCCAGAGTCGCTGATCTGACCGCTGATCTGACGACGCTGCTCGGGCGGATCCGGCGCCGGCTGCGCTGGCAGGCGGCGGTGGAAGGGGCGGTGACGGGCGGCGCGGCCGCCGGGCTGGCGATCGCCGCCGGCGTGGCGTTCGGGCGCGCGCGGGGATCGATCGCCCTGCCGCACCTGCCGGGGTTGATGGTCGCGGCGCTGGTGACGGGGGCGCTGGCGGGCGCGGCGTTGCGGGGCGGAAGGCAGATTCCGCTCGGCCGCT
>CAZTZM010000002.1:0-1777 GCA_964618005.1 uncultured Myxococcales bacterium | reverse complement strand
CGCGTTCGTCGGCGACTGGTCCTTCATGTCGGGCTCGATCATGCCCGGATGTCCCGCGTCCCTGGGCGTTGGGGACATCTCGCTGCAAGGCAACACGGCCACCATCACGAAGGTCGACGCCAGCCACATCCAGCTCCTGGTGGCCACGGCGGACGTGATGTGCAACGTGGCGTTCTCCGTCAGCGGCTCGACCGCCACCATCGAGGCGGCGCAAAGCTGTATGATCAACGCGGACAACCAGTCGGCGACGGTCGCCATCACCACCTGGACGTTGATGTCGTCGGGCGGCGACCTCAACATGTCGATGGCGGGTACCGCCACGGTCGCGATGATCGTGACCTGTGCCCCGACCGCCACCGGCACGCTGGTGAAGGCGACCGCAGACGCCGCCGCCGGCGGCTAGTAGATCTGGATCTCGGGCCGCAGGGCCGCGCTGAGCAGCGCGGCCCGCCGCTCTTGCGGCAGCGTGGCCAGGTCGCCCAGCAGGTCGTCCAGCGCCGCCAGATCGTCTTGATCGAACAGGACCGCGAACCCCTTGTAGGCCATCGTGCGGATCACGCGCCCGGAGGCCTGGCAGGTCTTGCCGCCGGTCGCCGACAGGACCACGGAGATTCGCTTGTCCAGGTCGACCGTCGCGCTGGACTTGAAGAAGCAGCCGCCGCGCGAGATGTCCTGCAGCTCGGCCTCGATGGCGCCCCGTCCCAGGAAGGAGAGGGTCACCGGGAGCCCCAACCCGAGACGCGGATACTGCCGCTGCTCCGTCCCCGCCATCATGGTCCAGCATGCCACAAATGGGCGGCCGTGCTATCACTGCCCGCGTCATGCCCGTTGCAGACGACGGCAGGAGCCGTCTCGGCGGGAAGGAGCGGTCCGGCTTCGTCCCGGTCTCGCCCGATCTGGTGCCGCAGTCGCTGTTCACCCGGCGCAAGCACTGGGCCGCCCGCTTCGGCGTGGCGCCGGTGCTCCCGATGTCGCGCGCCGAGATGGACGCGCTCGGCTGGGACTCTTGCGACGTCATCCTGGTGACCGGCGACGCCTACGTCGACCACCCCAGCTTCGGGATGGCGCTCTGCGGGCGGCTGCTGGAGGCGCAGGGGTTCCGGGTCGGGATCATCGCGCAGCCGGACTGGCGCAGCGTCGAGCCGTTTCGCGCGCTGGGCCGCCCGGCCGTCATGTGGGGCGTCACGGCCGGCAACATGGACTCGATGGTCAACCGCTACACGTCGGACCGGAAGCTCCGGCACGACGACGCCTACACGCCGGCCGGAGCCGGCGGCCGGCGCCCCGATCGCGCGGTGGTCGTCTACGCGCACCGCTGCCGCGAGGCGTTCGGCGACGTGCCGATCGTGCTCGGCGGCATCGAGGCCAGCCTGCGGCGCATCGCCCACTACGACTACTGGTCCGATCAGGTCCGGCGCTCGGTGCTGCTCGACGCCAAGGCCGACCTGCTGGTGTACGGCAACGGCGAGCGGGCGCTGGTCGAGATCGCGCACCGCCTGGCGGCCGGCGAGCCGGTCGGGGAGATCCGTGACCTGCGCGGCACGGCCTTCGCGCGCCCGTCGGCCCCGCCGCCGGCGGGCTGGCTCGAGATCGACTCGCGCGACGTCGACACGCCGGGGCCGACGGAGCCGCATGCCGATCCCTACGCCGACACCACCGCCGCGGGCGCCGCCTGCGCGCCCGCCACGCCGGCGCCCCCGCTGGTCCCGGCCGGCGGCCTGCGCCCCCGCAAGGTCGACCGCGCCCACACGGTGGTCCGCTTGCCGGACGTCGAGGC
>CAZTZM010000001.1:0-8267 GCA_964618005.1 uncultured Myxococcales bacterium | reverse complement strand
CGCCCGCGCCGCTGCCCGCCGCGCCGGTCGCCCCGGCCGCGCCGCTACCAGCCGCGCCGGAGGCACCACCGGAGCCGGTCGTCGGATGACCGCCGCTGCCGCCGGTGCCGCCCGAGGAGCTGGACGAACAGGCCGAGGCCCCGAGGCCCGCCAAGGCCACCACGAAGAAGAAACTCTTCAAATAGTTACGCATGATCAGTGGTCCTTTCACTCGCAGTAGCCGTGTTGACAGGTCGTGCCGGTGGCGCAGGCGGTGCCGCCCGCGGTGCAGGCGGTGCAGCCCGCGGGCGCCGTCCCCGTGGCCGTGGCCACATAGGCGCAGTTGCAGGTGGCCGACGGCGTGGTGATCGCCTCGATGTAGCCCGGCGCGTCCGTCTTCTTCTGAACCGACATCGCGCAGAGCGGAATCGTCCCCGCCTTCGCCTCCAGCGAGACGTAATCGAAGTTGGGGTCGGTGGTGGTGCCGGTGATGAGGCCGATCAGCTTGGCCGCGCCGGTGCTGGTCGGCTTGCCGGTCGAGTCGATCTTGGTCAGGAGGTGCTCGTAGCCCCAGGGGAAGTAGTGACCGTCGCGAACGTTGCGGCGGTCGGTCACGCCCTGGGCCGAGTCAGCCAGGTAGGCCTTGGTCTGTCCGAACGCCTCGAAAGGAAGCGCCACGATTCCAGCCGACGCGTGCTTCGAGTCGAACACGTCCGCGCCCACGAAGCCGATCGCGTCGACTGACGCCTGGTGGGTGGTCGGGTAGGAGCCGACGTCGGTCGTCATGGTGCCGCTGCTGCCCGCGTCCGTTCCCATCAGCTTTCCCGGATCGAGACCGATGGCGGCCGCCGTGATGATCTGGCTGCCCGACGTGTTGTTGCGGATGTAGACACCGGCCATGTCGAACGAGATCGAGGCGCCGCCCGAATCGGCGGGCGACATGAAGCCCATGCCGCACCCGAAGACGTCCTGACCCTCCTGGGCCGTGAGGTACTGGGTGGTGGTGTTGTTCAGCGGAACGATGATCTCCATCGCCTGGACCGGGCCCAGGAAGTCGCCCACGGTCGTGGGCATGGTCGCCGTCGGCACCTGCGTTCCACAGGACGTGTAGTACACGTCGGCGACCGCGACGTCCGCGAGCGTGTTGGCGGCCGGGGTGCAGCCCAGCGTGTTCTGCGTGCCGTCGGCGTTGAAGTAGACGCCGGTGGCGGTCTGCGCGGTGCCGTTGACGATGGCGGTCGCGCCGGTACAGGACGAGGACGACAGATAGATGACCGTCGTCGGCGGGGTCTCCATCGCCAGCTTGGCCTGGAACGCGTTCAGCGTCGGGCCAAAGGCGCTGGAACCGGTGACATAGATCGGGCTGGGCAAGGTCGAGCAGTCGACCTGGGCGGTGGCTGTGCGCGTGGCCAACAGCCCACCCGCCGCCACGACGAGCGCGACGGCAAAGCGAGTCATACGTGTCATTGAAACCCTCCGAGAAATTGACTTTGTTTTCTACGTGCGCTCGCACCCGTAACCCGCTGCGCTCGATGGGGTCAACGCCGATCAAATCTCCAGGAACAAGTGTTGCGGCTGCGTGGATCGGTCGACACCCCGGTGACGGTTTCGTTACGGCTTTGACGCACGCGCGGCGTCACGATTCCGTCACCGCAAATGGCCGCGCGTGCAAGTAAGCTCGGTCGGATGTTTCGCGTGCTGGTGGTGGATGACGATCCCGACATCAATGAAGCGTTGCGAGAGGGGTTGAGGGCAGCTGGTTACGACGCGGTCGGTGCGCACACCGGGCAGGAGGCGCTGGAAGAGATCGATCGGCAGAACCCCGACCTCGTGCTGCTCGATCAGATGTTGCCGGACCTCGACGGCGTGGAGGTCTGCCGGCGCATCCGCGCCACGCCGCGCACCAAGCGCGTCCCGGTGGTGTTCCTGACCGCGCGCTCCGGGCAGGAGGCGCGCGTGCGCGGCCTGGCGGCGGGCGCCGACGACTACGTCGTCAAGCCGTTCAGCATGCGCGAGCTGATCTTGCGGATCGGCGCGGTGCTGCGGCGGGCGACCCCGGTCGAGATGCACCTGCCGCCGGAGTGGATCCGGCTGCGCGATCAGTTCCGCGTCTGGAACAGCTATGCCGAGATCCACTTCGCCCGTGGCGAGTGGCGCGACTGCCTGGAGCTGTCACGCAGCATCCTGCACAACTGCGAGGCCGCGCTGGGCCCCGACGAGCGCCGCCGCATCTACCAGCGGATCGCGCGCTGCGCGCAGGAGATGGGCGACACCGAATCCCAGCGGAGCTGGGAAGAGAAGGCCCACGGCCTGTAAACACCCCGGAAGCGGCGCGCCGCCACGATCGCCTCTCCGTCCCGCCTGCGCGCCGCCTCCGGGTCTCTCTCCCGTACCAGTCGATCTACTTCAGAACCCGCAGCCGGGTTCCGAACCTCCCGCGATGCGCTCGGATGGGCAGGGCCCATCCTCCCGCGACGCGATCCAAACTTTGATCAGAGCCGCGCCCGCGCGCTCTCGAATGCCGCGTCGACCGAGATCAGGGTGAGCTGATCGCGCAGCCAGAGCGACAGATCGGCAATGTCCAGCGCGCCCAGGAACAGCCCGCGGCTGCAGACGATCGGCAGGTGCCACTGGCGGCGCGCGCACATCGCCCGTAGCGCCGCGCCCACGCTGTCGCCTTCCTGCAGCGGCTCCGGACAGGGGCCCATCACCGAGGCGATCGGCGCCGCGCCGATCCCGTCGAGGTCGCCCGCCTGCGCCAAGATGTCGCGATCGGTGACGACGCCGATCGGGCGGTGGTTCCGGACCACCACCGCGGCGCCCCGCGCGCGGCGGCGCAGCGCCTCGACGGCGGTGGCGACGCTCGCCTCCGGCGGCAGCGTGAGGGCCGGACCGCGCGGCACCTCCGTCACCGGTGTGTCGAGGCAGATCGTGTGCAGGCCGAGCGCGGCACGTCCGTCGGGACGCAGGTCTTCCGGCTCGCTGGCCTCACTGATCTTGAGTACGTCGAAGTCGAACATTCTGGGCCCGTCTCCTTCCGCCTGAAATAATGGCGGGGCGGGGACGGGCGAGCGGTTACGATCGCGCCACGATTTGGAGACGCGGATCCGGGCCGGAGAGCGTGGTCGCCACCGGCGCGCGGCGCTCGGCGGGCGGCGCGCCGAAGCCGCAGCGAAGCTGGATGCGGCGGCGATCCGAACCGGTGTAGCCGATGCCGACGAAGAACGCGCAGCGGCCGCAGTCCTCGATCACGCGCGCGAAGTAGCGCGTGCCGTCGGTGCGCAGGTGAATCGGACATCCGATCGCACGCAGCGAGAAGTCGTCGTCGACGGGAAGCGCGCGCGTGCCGGCGCAGCGGCAGCGCCAGGCGGGTAGGCCGTACTCGCGGAGGGTACGCCAGCGATCCGGCTCGTCCTCCACCGTCTCGCCCCGCAGCACGATCAGCGGAAGGCCGGCGCGCGGATCGACCCGGTTGGCCAGGCGGCTGGCGCCGTCCAGCTGGACCACCAGGCGCACGCCCCCCTGATCATCGGTCAGCAGCAAATCGGCGCGCGCGCCGTTCGGCAGCCGGGCGTCCGGCGCGATGCGCCTGATCGATCCGTCCAGCGGAAGCCAGGTCCGATCACCGCAGGTCTCGCAGTGGCGGAGGAGCTGCGGCGGTTGTGCGCGACCGCTCAGCCAGGATCTGACGACTTTCAGGAGCGTTCGCTTCGCGGACGACATGCAGCCGGCGGTGAATCTGCCACAGAGGGGCGACGGCCGTGTTACAAACGTGTGACAACGGTGGGTCCGGGACCTACAGTCAAGCCCGGCATTTCCTGATTTTTAGGAGCCGAGCGGCAAGGTGAACCAGAAGGTCGCGCCCTTGCCCGGGACGCTGTCGACCCCGATGGCCCCGCCCATCGCCTCGACCAGGTGCTTGACGATCGAGAGGCCCAGGCCGGTGCCGCCCATGTCGCGCGAGCGGCCGCTGTCGACCCGATAAAATCGCTCGAACAGGCGGGGCAGGTGGCGGGGCTCGATGCCGGGGCCCGAGTCGGCGACCTCGATCCGCAGCGTGTTGTTGTCGGTGCGCTGGGCGCGCAGGCGCACCTTGGTCCCGGGGCCGCAGTACTTGATGGCGTTGTCGAGCAGGTTGGTGAAGACCTGCTCGAGCCCCTTGCGGTCGGCGCGCGCGCTCGGGAGATCGGCGGCGATCTCGTTGACGACGTCGATCCGCTTGTCCTCGACGCGCGGGCGCAGCAGCGAGAGCACCTGCTCGGAGACCGCGCGCAGCTGCACCGGCACCGCCTCCGCCCGGTACTCCTTGGATTCGATGCGCGACAGATCGAGCAGATCCTCGACCAGCGCGCCCAGGCGCTGGGCGTTGCGATCGATGATGTCGACGAACCGATCGGACGCGGTGGGATCGCGCTCCAGCGTCAGGCGGAGCGTGTCGACCGCCGAGCGGATGGCGGTGATCGGCGTGCGCAGCTCGTGCGAGACGTTGGCGACGAAGTCCTTGCGCAGCGTCTCCAGCCGCCGGATCTCGCTCACGTCGACGAACACGGCGAGCAGACCCTGCGGCTTGCCGTCCAGCGCCGGCAGCGACGCGGCGTGGACCAGCAGCCGGCGCGACTTCGGCCCGGCGATCTCGATCTCGCTGGTGATCGCCCCCTGGCCCAGGCGCGCGCGCTCGAGGATCGATTGAAGATCGGCGTTGCGAATCAGCTCCAGCGCGACGCGCCCCTCGGCGCTCGGGCCCAGCGCGAACGTCGAGCGCAGCGCCGGGTTGACCAGCAGCATGCGCCCCTGCTGATCGAGCACCAGCACCCCTTCCTGCATCGACTCGAGGATCACCTCCAGCAGGTCGCGCTCGGTCCGCAGCTCGGTCAGCGTGGAGGCCAGGTTCCCCGCCATCACGTCCAGCACGCGCCCCAGCTCGGCGATCTCGTCCGTTCCGTCCGGACGCGTGCGCGCGTTCAGATCGCCGGCCGCCATCCGCCGGGCGGCGGCGGTCATCCGGGCCAGCGCGCGCGAGAGCATCTGACCGGCGGCGCTGGAGAGCACCATCGCCACCACGAACGCCAGGACCAGCGCGCCGAGCAGCGCGTGGCGCGTGCGGTTCACCGCCGCGTCCACCTCGTCAAGGCGCACCGCCAGGCGGGCCGCGCCGCGCGCACCGCCGGGCAGCGCCAGCGGGACGGCCGCGTAGAGCAGGCGCTCGTGGACCGTGATGCTGTGGCGGGTCGACGCGCCCGGGCCGCCGGCCAGAGCCGCCGCCACCTCCGGCCGATCGCGGTGGTTTTCGGCCAGTCCCAGCTCTCCGGTGAGGACCTGGGAATCGCCCAGCAGCGTGCCGTCGGCGGCGATGAACGTGACGCGCGCGTGGGCCCGCGGCCCCAGCGTGTCGGCCAGCGCATCCCAGCGGGTGCGATCCAGATCGGTCAGGTTCTCCTCCTGCACCGCCTGTTCGATCAGGGACAGCCTGACGTAAAGGTCGTCGCGGATCCGGTCCAGCATGCTGGCTTCGACCGCGGGGCGCACGTACAGCTCGGCCGCCACGATCGCGGCGCCGAGTACCACGATCGACACCACGAACAGCTTGCCGCGCAGGTTCAGCTTCATGGGCCTTCGCTGTCGGCCCCGCCGCCGCCGCTTTCGGACCCGGTCGCGGCGGGGTGGTCCGGCGCCGGCGTGAATCGATACCCGACCCCGCGGACGGTCTCGATGTAGAGGCCGGCGCTCCCCAGCTTCTCGCGCAGGCGTTTGACGTGCGTGTCGACGGTGCGGGTGGTGACCTCGCCGCTCATCCCCCAGACGTCGTCGAGCAGCGCCGGTCTCGATTGCACGCGGCCGCGCCGCTCCAGCAGGGTCGAGAGCAGCCGCAGCTCCAGGGCGGTCAGCGTGATCTCCCCGTCGTCGACCCACACGCGGTGGGCGTCACGATCGACGCGCAGCTTGCCGAACACCATCACCCCGCGCGCCCCGCCCGCCGGCGGCGGCGCCGTCCGGCGCAGCACCGCGTCCACGCGCAGCAAGAGCTCACGCAAGCTGTAAGGCTTGACGACGTAGTCATCCGCGCCCAGCTCGAACCCGACCACGCGATCGACCTCGTCCCCTTTGGCCGTCACCATGACGACCGGCACATCCTTGGAAGAGGGGGTGCTCTTGAGCCGGCGGCAGATCTCGATGCCCGAGATGTCCGGCAGCATCAGGTCCAGCAGGACCAGGTCGGGCCGGTGCTCGGTGACCGCGGCCAGCGCATCCCGTCCCGCCCCGACCACGATGGCCGTGTGACCCGCCTGGCGCAGGTTGTACGCGAGGACCTCCTGCAGGTCCTTCTCATCTTCCACGATCAGGATGCGCGCCATGGGCGATGGTCGGGTTTTTACCATTCATTCGCGATCGGTTGTGCCGCCGCGGAGACGGCCGGGGCCCGGGCTGGACCTGAGTTGCCTCGGGGCGGGGGCCTGCTAAACCCTGATTATGCGGCCGGATCGCAAGCGAATTGATTCATCCGGGCGCACCCTGCTGATCGCGTTCGGGGTGGTGGCGGTGGCGTTCACGCTCTCGACCGTTCTGGCCGAGCGCAGCGACATCGGCATCCGGCGTGCGGCGCTGCTGATCGCGCAGAACTCGGCGCCCAGCGTGGGACACCTCTCGCTGCTGCGGGCCGACCTCCGCCGCATCACGCTGCTCGCCGACGGCCAGCGTGACGCGGCGATCGAGGGGCGGCCGCGCTTCGATCGCAAGCGCATGGACACGGCGCTGGCCTCGCTGGAAGGGGATTGGGCGCGTTACCGGGCGCTGCCCACCTTCCCCGGCGAGAAGGATCTGGTCCCGCCCGCGCAAGCCGCGGCCGACGATCTGGCGCGCGCGGTCGAGCGGGTCGGCGTGATGGATCAAGCCGGCGATAGTGAGGGGCTGCGCGCCGCGCTGGACGGCGATCTGGCCCCGGCCGCCAACCGGTTGGACGGGGCGGCGCTGCGGCTCATCGACTTCAACGCCGCGCGCGGCGGCGAGCTCGGTCAGATCATCGGCCGACTCGGCCGGCAGTCGGTGATCAACGCGATCGTCCTCGACAGCCTGTGCCTGATGTTGACGGTCGCCACGGGCCTTCTGGCCTGGCGGCTGGTGCGGCGCTACACGACCCTGCTGGAGCGGCGGGCCGACGAGCTGGAGCTATTCGCGGGGCGGGTGGCGCACGACGTGGTCGGGCCGCTGTCGGCGGCCAGCCTGGCGCTGGATCTGGTGGCGCGCGGCGGCTCGCCCGAACGGATCGCGCGGGCGGTCGACTCCGGACGCGCCGGGATCCAGCGCACCCGCCTCATCGCCGACGGCCTGCTGGCGTTCGCGCGCGCCGGCGCCCGACCGGAGGCCGGGGCGGAGGCCGACGTGGCCGAGGTGATCGGCGGCGCGGTCCAGGAGATCTCGGGCGATGCGGCGGGGCACGGCATCACCCTGGTCTCGGAGCTGGAGGCGCCCGGCGCGGTCGCCTGCAACGCCGGTGTCCTGGCCAGCCTGGTCTCCAACCTGCTGCGCAACGCGGTCAAGTACGCGGGCGGGGTGGCGGCGCCCCGCATCGTCGTCCGCGCGCGCGTGATCGATGAGCGCCTCGGGCGCGGCCGCGTTCGGATCGAGGTGGAGGACAACGGGCCAGGCCTGCCGGCGGACCTGGGCGATCAGGCGTTCGAGCCCTATGTCCGCGGGCCGCACGCCGATCTGCCGGGGATCGGGCTCGGTCTGGCGACGGTCAAGCGCATCGCCGACGCGCACGGCGGGCGGGTGTGGGTCCGGTCGTCGCCGGGCGCGGGCTGTACGTTCACGGTGGAGCTGCCGGCCGTGCAGGCCGAGGTGAGCGTGCCGCGGACCAACCGCGCGCTGTCGCGACGCGCGCTCAATAGTTCTTCTTCCAGATGAGATCGGCCGAGCCGGTGCCGACGTCGCCGTACTCGCCGGCGATCTGCCAGCGCGCCCCCAGCTCGTACTCGACGTGGACGGCGTTGCGGTTCTGGTACAGCGCCGGGTTGGCGCCGATCCGCCCCACGTAGCCGACGTACAGCTTGTCGGTCACGTAGCGTCCGGCCTCGAGCTGCGTGCCCGTCGGCCCCTGGCCGCTGCCGGCGTCGATCGTCAGCACGTCCCGCGGCAGCCGTTTGGACAGCGTCTTCTGCTGGCTGGCGGCGATGGCGCCGGCGATCAGCGCCGAGGCCTCGTTGGCGGCCGCCGCGCCGGTGCCGCCGCTGCCGCTGTCGCTGGTGCCGCCCGGCAGGTGGCCGGTGATGATCAGCGTGTAGAGCTGCGAC